>NZ_LIOK01000014.1:0-58959 GCF_001418025.1 Anoxybacillus suryakundensis | reverse complement strand
ACAAGGGATTTATCAGTAGCGAATTGCAAAAAAAGTTGTATAAAGCGTACCAAATCGCCTTTTGGACTCCATCTCGCAAAAACCAGAAACATCGCCCATCGGCATCATGGGAGAGATGGCTCAAACAAAAACGGAAAGTGATAGAAACGGTGTTCTCCGTCCTTGCCGACCAGTATCGTATCACAGACATTCGTGCGAATTCGATTTCAGGATTTGAAGTGGCACTAGATGGCATATTGTTGGTGTATTCGCTTGTCACACTCGGGCTAGTTGAGCGCTAGCGCTCAACTAGCACCACGGGTTATTTTAATAAAATTGTAACGTATGCGTGACAGAAAACACCATGATTGCTACGCAGAAGAGTGATTTCACAAATGAAAAAAGGAAAGGAGACGCCCTTTCCTTTTTATCAATATTTTCCTAGTATTTACTAACCTCTAACTTCGCGACGCACTCGACGTGCACAGTATGAGGGAACATGTCAACAGGTTGAACTTCGAGCGTTTGATAGCCGCCGCCTTCGAGAATGCGAAGGTCTCGAGCAAGGGTAGCTGGGTTGCACGAGACGTAGACGATGCGCTTCGGTTTCATGGCGATCATCGTCTGTAATAACGTTTCATCGCAGCCTTTGCGCGGTGGGTCGACAACAATGCAGTCCGCTTTTACTCCTTGCTCGTACCATTTCGGAATGACGACTTCGGCCTCTCCGACCGCAAATTCCACATTCGTCATGCCGTTTAATGCAGCGTTTCGCTTCGCGTCTTCAATCGCTTCTGAAACGACTTCGACCCCGTATACTTTTTTGGCGTTTTTCGCTAAAAAGAGCGAAATCGTTCCGATGCCACAGTAGGCGTCAATGACCGTTTCCGTTCCAGTCAACTCCGCATATTCCAGCGCTTTTTCGTACAACACTTTCGTTTGTTCCGGGTTCACCTGATAAAACGAACGGGCAGAAATCGCAAACCGAATGTCGCCAATATAATCATAAATATATTCAGAGCCCCAAAGCACGCGCGTATGTTCTCCCATAATGACATTTGTTCGCTTCGGGTTTATATTTTGCACAATCGATTTCACGTTCGGTACACGTTCTACAATCGCCTCAACGATTTTCTTTTTATGCGGCAACTCCTCGGTGCGCGTAATCAAAACGACCATCACTTCTTTCGTCGTTGCCCCATAGCGCGCCATAATATGCCGAAGGATGCCTTTATGCGTTTGTTCATTGTGGGCTGGGATATTATACTGCTCGCAAATTTGTTTGACCGTTTGCACGACGGTATCATTCATTTCTTGCTGGATCAAGCAGGCGTCCATGTCGATAATGTCATGGCTTCGTTCTTTGTAAAAGCCTGCGACAAGCCCACCTTCACGCTCACCGACGGGCACTTGCGCTTTGTTTCGATATCGCCATGGGTCATTCATACCAAGGACGGGATGAACGATCGCGTGTTCCACTTTTCCGATGCGCGCTAATACTTCTTTCACCTGCTTATGTTTCGCCTTCAATTGCCCTTCATAGCTAAGATGTTGCAGCTGACAGCCCCCACACTGCTTATAAACGGTACACGGTGCCTCTACACGGGCCGCGCTTGGTTCGTATAATTCGATCAGACGGCCGTAGCCGTAGCCTTTTTTTACTTTAATGACTTTAATTTTCGCTTTTTCTCCCGGGAGCCCATTTGGAACAAAAATTGGAAAGCCATCAATTTTTGCCACACCTGCACCGTCGTGTGTTAAGTCTTCAAATACAACATCGTAATATTCGTTTTTTGCCACTGGTGCTTCCATGTTTCTTTCTCCTTCCGCAAAATGCTGTCAAGATTGTAGCATAGTCGAACAAAAAAGAACAGGATTACTCCCCTGTTCTCATTTGTTCAGCTTTTTCTTTCGGAACAAATACGTTGATATGACGATACAAATTGACAAACTCTCCCGGAAGCATGCCACCATACTCGCCATCTAAATTGAGTTGCATATTTTCTTCTGTATATACTTTAACTCGATTTGCTTTCGTATAAATGATATGCGGATCATGAATATGCTCACCGCGTAATGCGAGCGTCGCAATTTTAATAAACTCTGCTAAGCTCGCTTCTTTTAAAATAATTAAATCAAACATGCCATCATTTAATGATGAATCAGGTGCTAGTTTTTCAAAACCACCGACCGAGTTCGTAAGCGAAACGAGAAACAGCATGACGGCCCCTTCAAACATTTTCCCATCGTACTCGATTTTTACGTGAACAGGATGGAGGGAAGGAAGCATTTCAATTCCTTTTAAATAGTAGGCAAGTTGGCCAATCATCGTCTTTAACTTGCTTGGCACTTCGTACGTTAATTCTGTCAAACGTCCGCCACCTGCGATATTAATGAAATAATGTGTTTTTCCTTCGTTTGTTACCGCCCCAATATCAATTGGCACCGCTTCTCCGTTTACGATGACATCACATGCGCCTTCGATCGAGCGCGGTACACCGATCGCTCGGGCAAAATCGTTCGTCGTACCAACTGGAATAATGCCTAGGTTTGGTCGATACGTTGCATCAGCTAGCCCGTTGACAACTTCGTTAATCGTTCCGTCTCCACCCGCAGCAATAACGAGGTCAAATTCGCGTTCGACCGCTTTTCTCGCCGCCTCTGTCGCATCTCCTGCCCCTGTTGTTGCGTGACATGACGTTTCATAGCCGGCTTGCTCCAATCGAATGAGTACATCAGGTAAATGCTTTTTAAATATTTCCCTTCCTGACGTCGGGTTATAAATAATACGTGCTCGTTTCATCCTCATCATCCTATTTCTTTATTTTTCCACTATTTAACATCATACCAAATTTTCATTTATGTTGCAATGAACAAAAGAAAGCCGACTCAAACGAGCCAGCTTACGTCAACATTTCATACCAAATTTTTATCACAGTCGCTACAATTAATACAAGTAAAATATACTCGAGCACTTTCGTATTTATTTTTTGACTTAGTTTTGCTCCAATTGGAGCGGCTAGTAAACTAGCAATAACCATCACAATCGATGGAACGAGAAGCATATGTCCGCCCATTATTTTCCCGACCGTCGCTCCAATCGATGAAATAAACGTAATCGCCACAGATGAACCGATCGCAATGCGTGTCGGCACTTTTAAAATGACGAGCATAATCGGAACAATAATAAACGCTCCTGCCGCTCCAACAATGCCAGAAGCAACTCCGACAATAAACGATAGCACGACTGCATACAAGCGATTAAATGCGAGTTGTTCTGCTGATACTTCTTCGCTTCCTTTTGGTTTCGGAAAAAACATTAATATCGCTGCGATCGACGCCAAAATGGCATATACAAAGTTAATCGTCTCATCGGCTAAAAACTTCGAACCGTATCCCCCGATAAAGCTACCGATCACGATGGCTGTTCCCATATAGCCGACAAGTCGAAACGATACGTAGCCACCTTTTTTAAATACAACAAGTGCAGCTAACGTCGAGAAAAACACTTGTACCGCACTAATGGCCGCTACTTCTTGTGCCGTAAAAGCAACAAAACCGAGAAGCGGAGGAATGTATAAAAGCATCGGATATTTAATGACTGAACCACCGATGCCGACCATCCCTGATAAAATGGATCCGATTGCACCAATAAGGAAAAGAACAAGCAAATAGGAAACTGTATATTCCATCACGAAACGCTCCCTTTACACTAAATCCGCAATATGATTTTTTAAGGCGTATTGAATGAGCTCATGTTTTTCTTTAATGCCGAGCTTTTGCATAATGTTCGTTTTATGATTTTCCACTGTTTTCGGGCTGATTTTTAACTTGTTTGCGATTTGATTGTTCGTATACCCTAAAAACGTCAGACGAACAATTTCTCTTTCACGATTTGTGAGCGGGGATTTCGGCTCTTTTTCTGCAAACATTTTTTCAAGATGTTCATCAGGAATATGTGTGCGATAAAACCGTTTCCCGCCGTATACAGCTTGCAATGCTTCGTACAAGTCGTTTGTTTGGCTATTTTTTAACAAATAGCCATGAATGTTATATCGAATCGCTTTTTGCACATATATTTCTTCATCATGCATCGTTAAAACGATGATTTTCACATCTTCTAATTCATCCATAATCGTTTTTGCAGTTGTAAATCCATCAAGCCCTGTCGGCATCGAAAGATCAAGCAAAATCACATCTGGATGGTGTTTTAATGCAAGCGTAATCGCATCGCAGCCGTTGCTTGCCTCCCCGACAACTTCTACATCCGGAAAACCTTCAAGAAGCAAACGAATGCCTTTACGGATTAAATCATGATCATCAACGATTAACACTTTCATCCTCTCCGCCCTCCTCTAACGGTACGCGTACAAAAATGGTTGTTCCTTTCGTCGGTGCTGATGTAATCGTTGTTTCCCCCCCAAGGTGAAAAACGCGTTCTTGAATATGTTTTAACCCAAGTCCCTCGCGCTTTTCTTCAACACGAAACCCAACGCCGTCATCTTCGACCGATACGAGTAATTCTCGTTCTGTTTGTTTAATTGAAACACGCACCTCTGTTGCTTTAGCATATTTCATGACGTTATGCAACGCCTCTTGAATAATGCGATATAAATTAATTTCCATCGTTGGTGATAAGCGTGTGTATACGTTCGTTTGAAATAAAAATGATGTATTTGGCATCTTAGATTGGAGCGAATGAATAAGCGACTGAATCGTTGGGATTAATCCAAGCGCATCTAAACTTTTCGGACGAAGTTGTTGCGCATATAGCTTCACATCTTCCATGACACGCCCGAGTTCTTCACGCACTTCTTTGACATATGCATGCAGCTTTTCATCTTGTACACGTTGAATAATATTATCTAAGGCAATGGAAATGCTGTAGAGCGATTGGCCGACGCCGTCATGCAATTCTTGTGCTAAGCGTTTATGCTCTTCTTCTTTTGCTTCAGTTAGTTTTTTTACCATCCACTTCGAACGACGTGCTTCCTCTTCTTTTTTCTTCGCTGTTTGATCGCGTAAAACGAGCAAATAATATTTCGCATCATCTTGCTCGAGAATGAGCGCTGTACTCATTTCCACATCAATCAAATGTCCGTGATACGTCGGCATTTCCGATAAAAAATACGGTACCTCTTCGGTTGAAATTAAATAACATCGCTCTTCCCCTTCTTTCACATCGCGCTGTTGGCAAAACGAGCAATACGGTACTTTTTCGCCAAGTTGCCAACCAGTCAGCCGCTTGGCAGCTGGATTCATTTCGACGATCGTTCGCTCATGGTCCATGACAATAATTCCATCTTGAATATACGCAAAAATTTTATCTAAAAATTGCATGTTCTCACCTCTCTTTCATTATAAGAGAGGAGTAAGATGAAAAGAAAGGACTGACAACGTCAGCCCTTATGATTGCTTCACAACAGGAAGCTTTTCTCTCGTCCACGCTAAATATCCGCCTTTTAAGTTAAGCACTTGTTTGAATCCTTTTGCTTGCAAAATGCTTGCGCCAATTGCTGAACGCGCACCTGAGCGACATTGAACAATATATGTTTTATCCTCTGGAAGCTCATTTAAACGGTCCGCAAGCGTACCAAGCATAATATGTTGTGCACCTTCAATGTATCCTTCGTCCCATTCTGCTTGATTGCGTACATCAACGAGATGATAGCGATCATCGTTTAAATATTGTTGTAGTTGATGGACATCAATTTCTTCGTAGCTTTCCACTTCACCGCTTAAGGCAACGGATGGCTCAATATATGCTACAACGCGATCTAATCCGATATAAGCAAGCGCCTTGCGAATCGCTTGTACATCTTCTTGATTAGCGATTAACACGATATCTTGATCATAGTTAATTAACCAACCCGCCCAGTTTGTAAATGACTTGTTAAACGGAATGTTGATTGCTCCAGCATAATGTGCCTTCGCAAACTCTTGAGACGGACGAACATCTAAAATAAACGCTCCGTTTGCTTTATATTCGTCAAGTTGTTCACGTGTTTGTAACGACAGTACTTCTTCTTCATTTAAATATGCAGGTCCAATTTTGTTTACTTTCTTCATCATCGCAAAATATTTTGGTGGCTCTGGTTGACCTGTAAGCAATAATTTCACAAATTCTTCTTCATCTTCAATTTTCAACGCCCAGTTGTTCAATTTTTCATATCCAACGGTTGAAACAGGAACGGCTCCAAGCGCTTTTCCGCATGCGCTTCCTGCCCCGTGCGCTGGCCATACTTGTAAGTAATCTGGGAGAGCTTTGAATTTTTTCAACGATTGGAACATTTGACGAGCGCCAACATCTGCTGTACCAGCAACTCCAGCTGCCTTTTCAAGTAAGTCCGGGCGACCGATGTCACCAACGAAAACGAAGTCACCTGTGAAAATACCCATTGGTTCTGTTGAACCGCCACCTTTATCTGTTAAAATGAACGAAATATGTTCTGGTGTATGACCTGGTGTATGAAGCACTTTAAACTCAACATTACCGACTGTAAACATGCTTCCTTCTTTCACAAGCTCGTAATCGACTTCATCTAAATATTGATATTTCCAGTTCGCATCCCCTTCATCAGATAAATAAAGTTTTGCCCCACAACGTTTTGCTAATTCTTTCGCTCCTGAAACAAAGTCCGCATGAATGTGTGTTTCTGTTGCAGCAACAATTTGCAATCCTTCTTTTTTCGCTGTGTCGATGTACCAATCAACATTGCGACCTGGATCAATAACGATCGCTTCTCCTGTACGTTGACAACCAACTAAGTAAGACATGTGCGCTAATTGCTCATCGAAAAATGAACGAAATAACATATACATCCCCTCCAAATTATTTATGTTTACTTGCTACATCAAGTAGCGTTTCTATATATTTCACCCCATCTTGAATCAATGGGTGTTTTAACAAACGGTACATGCGTAATAGTGATACATGAGATGAGTCGCGTTCACGTTGAAAGCGTTCGTTTGTTTCTTTTAAAATGTTCAATCCCTTTTCAATTGGAACAATATCTTTTGCTCCTTCTATCGCATATGCCATCGACTCACGATCGTTGATGACGCTTGTCGCGAACGAAATGAACTCTTCTGCCTTTTGCAACCATTGAACGAGCGTCGGCAACAGTTGAATGAGGGTTGCAAGTGCTTCGATGTGCTCTGTTGTCAATCGAAATGGCGCTGTTTTTTCCTCAAATTCTGTAAACAATGCTTCAAGTGATTGTTTATCGTTTATCACATGCTGAACAACTGCAATTTTTTCTTCTACCGATTCCATCGCTTCTTTTAGTTGAGGAAGCTTCTCAATAAAGTAACGGAGCGCTTCTTGTTGTTCTTCGGTTTCGAGTAACTGCACCATGTTCTCCCCCCTCTACATAAGACCTTTTAACATGCCGTTCCAGTAGACGATCGGTAATAAGTTTCGTTTCATGATATACATGCTCATCCGCTCCTTTGATTGATCAAACGGAAACGTTTCTTGCGGATTTTTATCATAATCAAACTCGGCTAAAACGAGCTTATTATAACCGGTTACGAGCGGACATGATGTGTAACCATCGTAACGTGCCTTTAACGGTTTTCCGTTCATATATGCTAGTAAATTTTCAGCGACAACCGGCGCTTGTTTTCGAATGGCTGCCCCTGTTTTTGACGTCGGTAAGTTTGTGCAATCACCTGCGCCAAATACATTTTCATATGTTTTATGCTGCAATGTATACGGATCGACGTCGACCCATCCTGCCGCGTCGGCTAATGGACTTTTCTTAATAAACGCTGGTGGTCCCATTGGCGGCGTCACATGAATCATATCGAAACTTAATGTAAAGCGTTCGTTCGTATCGAGATGTTCAAATGTCGCTTTTTTTGCTTCGCCATCAATTTCAACTAATTCAACACGATATTTTGTTTCAATATTTTTTCGTTGAATAACCTGTTCAAGTGTATCAGCATATCGCTTTACCGCAAAAATGTTTGGCAATCCTGAAGCGAAAATGATGTTTGTTTTGTCGCGTACACCAGACTGACGGAAATAATCGTCAGCTAAATACATAATTTTTTGTGGTGCACCGCCGCACTTCACTTGTGTGCTCGGTTGTGTGAAAATAGCCGTGCCACCGCGGAAATTGCGAATATTTTCCCACGTGCTCTGCACATAATCGTATGAATAATTGCTGCAAACACCGTTTTTGCCGATCGTTTCTTTCAGTCCTTTAATTTGATCCCAATAAATTTCAACACCTGCTGCGACAACTAAATAGTCGTAACGAACGGTTGAACCTTCTTTCGTTTTTAACGTATTATTTTCTGGCGAGAACGTATCGACCGCTTCTTTCAACCATTTTGCTCCGTCTGGGATAAGCGATGCTTGCTCGCGAACAGAATCTTCAACTTTAGCTGCCCCGCCACCAACAAGCGTCCAAAGCGGTTGATAATAATGTTTATCTGATGGATCAATAAGCAGTACTTGTCCATGTAATTGACGATTTTTTCTTAACAGACGTGCTGCAATGGAAATCCCTGCTGAACCTGCTCCAACAATTGCTACTTTTACATCATAGACGTTCGCCATCGTTCATCGCTCCTTTTGTATCCGCTTTCAAATCTGTTTTTCTTAACTTAATTACATTGTATATGTTGTTAACTTATATACCCATAGGGGATTTCCCTTATCTTTTTTGACATAAAAAAGAGCGGTAAACACCGCTCGACTACGCTTTATACCATTGATCATTCATTTGTACGCCTGCTGCTTTAAGCATCGTATATACAGGGCAACGTGCTTCTACTTTCTCTTTTAGTTGTTGAATACGCTCTTCACTTTCATTCGTTTTCACAGCCACTTCAATTGACACATTTTCAAAATGAGGACGAACAGATGAATCGCCCATAAATCCACGTGGATCTATTTGACCTTTTACTACAAACGTCATGTCTTGTAAATCAAAATTCATTTCTTTTGCAACAACACGTGCAGTAACATTTTCACAGGCAGCAAGCGCTCCAAGAACCATTTGAAGCGGATTAGCCCCTAAATCTTGACCACCCATTTGTTTTGCTTCATCAATAACGAACTCATGTTTCCCTGCTTTCACATGTGTTGTAACTCCTTCTACTGTTGCTTGAACGATAAATGCCATTTTATTCATGATCAACAGCTCCTTTCTTAGTTGTTTTGTTGCTTAAACCAATATTTACTTGCTATTTTTCCATAGTAAGCAATCGACTGTTGCTGAACGATAAAAGCGAGAGTAACAATGAGCGCTGCTTCCGCACCAAAAGACGTTGCAGCTAAACCAATTGCAATAGATAAATTACGTAAAACTGTTCCATTAACAAGTGCAATTCCGTCTTCACGGTTAAAAAACTGTTTCGCCACAAATGTGCTAATCACATAGTTGATAAAGTAGAAAAGTAACAATACTGCCAATGCGATGACAATAAGCTGTAAGTTCGATACAATCATTTTTGCTCGCATGCTAATGCTGACAAATACAACATACAACATACCCCAAATACTTAAAGGTGCAAAGTTTGGCTTCACTTGTTTTTGAAATTGTTCTGGTGTATATGTTTTCATTAACCATTTAAATGTAAGATGTCCAAGAATCATCGGTACAAACACAACAAGCAAAATCGTTCGGAACGTTTCCATGACGTTAATATCGACGTATTTTCCGACCATCACAAGCAAATACCATGGTGTTAGTAACGAACCGAGAATTAAACCAAATACGGTCAATTTTACTGCTGCTGTCATATTCCCTTTTTGAATAGCCGTCCACGAGATCGTCATACCACTTGTTGGAAGCAATGCCGATAACGCAAGTCCCGCAAACATAATCGGATGATTGTGCAATAATGTCTTTCCGATGAGAAAAGCAACAAATGGAATCAGAACAAAGTTAATAACAATAGAAGCAAATAATATTCTCTTTTCTTTTAGATGTGTTAATTCCTTCCATTTGAAACCAACCATCGTTGCATAAATCATGACGATTGTCGCAAATAAAATCGTGGACTTCAAAAAACTTGTATCGACAAACGTTCCAACGATAAATCCGAGCAACAGTGTTGCTGGAACACTAACAAGTAAATATTTTTGTGGGAAAAAATATAATTTTTTCATCGTATCCCCCTCTATATACCCTCATATGTATTACGATATATACTATAAGGGGTATATAAAAACTTTGCAACCTTTTTCACAAACTTGTCATATTGATATCGTTTTCACGATTTTATATTTCCCCTTTCTTGTTCATTTATGATGTTTTCACCCGTTTTTCATCAACATTTGATATGATGAAAGAAAAAAAGGTGATCAGGATGAAAGTGTTGCTTGCAGAAGACGATATACATTTAGGTGAACTCATCGTCCATTTATTGAAGAAAAAAGGAGTCGAGCATATAGACTGGGTGCAAGAAGGAGAAGATGCCTATGACTACGCCCTCGCATCATTTTACGATGTGATCATTTTAGATTGGATGTTACCAAATGGCGATGGGGTGAGCGTATGTCAACGTTTAAGAAAAAATGGTTATCACGGAGCGATTTTAATGTTAACCGCAAAAGATGCGGTTCAAGATCGCGTTGAAGGACTAGAAGCTGGAGCGGACGATTATTTGGTGAAACCGTTTGAAATCGACGAGCTCATGGCGCGACTGAAAGCGTTAGCGCGACGTTCGTTTGCGCCGATTCAAGAGGAAATCGTTCGCTGGGGAGCATTTGAAGTGAATCGTACAAGTCATACATTGATGAAAAACGGACAGCAAATTATATTAACTCCACGTGAATTTCAACTACTTGATTTATTATTGCAAAATAGAGGACGCGTTCTAACGCGCGATATCATTCTCGATCGTATTTGGGGATATGATGCTGATGTGTCGATGAAAACAATTGATGCCACCGTGAAGTTGTTGCGTAAAAAAATTGGCGATGAACAGCAACAGCTGATTAAAACGGTGCGTGGGGTGGGATATACCATTGAAAAATAGCATTCGCTCCTTTTTCCATCATTCTGATATGTTTCGTCGTACACAATGGCGATTAACTGCCACATATAGCGGTATTCTCATCGCTTTTTTAGCCATTTTTATCGCGATTGTTTCTTTTCTTATTCATACCGTTATTACAAATGACCAAGAGCGACGCATTCACACACTCGCCGAACAAGAAAGTCAAACGATTCAAAACATGCTAGAAGAACAATCGTTTATCGGGTGGCCTGCCGACCAAAATGTTATTTTCTTAAGTGAAGATCAACTATTTTTTTACGTCGTTGACACACGTGGACGATTGATGATGGGGGATGAAGTAAATAAAGGATTGCGTCCGCTCCTTCTTTCGACGCTTCAACCGTGGACGCCAGAAAAAAACGAATTAAGATATGTAGAAATAACTGTCCCTCATCATCGCCATGAGTTAAAACGATTTCGGGCGGATGAATTAAAAATACTAACTGTCGCTCGTCCTGTGATTGTTGATCAGCAGCTCGTCGGGGTTTTATATGTCGGCATGGATGTCACAAGCATGTTTCGTTTGCTGAAATGGTCTACATTCATTTTATTAGGGCTTGGAGCTTTATTTATTGTGGTGGCCGTTGCTTTTAGTTATTTCATGTCAAAACGGGCGCTCGTCCCCATTCAAGATGCTTACAATCGCCAACGTCAATTTGTGGCGGATGCTTCTCATGAATTGCGAACGCCGCTTAGCGTCATTTTTTCTTCTGTTGAGGCGTTAAAAATGGATATGTCATTAACGTCCGATGAGTTTAGCCGAAAAACAATTAAACGTCTAGAAGACGAAACGAAACGAATGACAAAACTCATTAACGATCTTCTCACCCTTGCACGCACAGACGATGCAAAACTACAAATCGAAAAAAAACCGTTTGATTTGCGGGCATGTGCAGAACATACGTTACAATCGTTACAAGAACTCGCAAACAAAAAACAGATTGCCCTTCATTTTCATGCCCCCGAACAAATTGAATTTGTTGGGGATGCTGATAAATGCACGCAACTGTTATACATTTTGCTTGATAATGCGATCAAATACACGCCCGATGGAGGAACAGTTTCTCTTTCGCTAGCCCAACATATAACGAAACAACGAAAGGTTGTTACAATTTCTGTAACTGACACAGGCATCGGCATCGCTCCTGAACATCTTCCGCGCATTTTTGATCGTTTTTATCGTGCAGACAAAGCGCGAACGCGACAAATTGGCGGACACGGACTTGGGCTTTCCATCGCAAAATGGATTGTCGAAGCACACGAGGGAAACATTCAAGTACAAAGTGAAGTGGGCAAAGGAACGACATTCACTGTCATCTTTCCTCATTAACGTGCACAAATGTGGCACGTTTTTTTCTTTTTCACCTAATTTTCTCTTTTCGCTTGTACAATTCAAACTGTAAATGACAAAGGAGGTGGAAAAATTGAAAAAGCGGACCGTTTTCTTCTTGTTAGGCGGGGTGATCGTTGTCGCCATATTGGCGCACATGGCCACCTATTTCATGCACATCGGTTGGAGCGGACGCATGCCAGAAGCACACATGATGGAAATGGGAAAACATCATCGAGCATTCGGTCACCATGGTCCACAAATGATGCGACCACACAGCATGCCGATGTTCGGATGGATGTCTTTCCTCATTCAACTCGCATTTCTGGTCATCGGATGGGTTATTTGGAAAGCGACGAAAGGTCCCGGTAAATGGATTGGCGGTGCGCTGATGGCGATTGGTCTCGTTGCGCTTTTACCAAAAGCGTTGCTTGCCGTTTTAGCGATCATTGCAGCGTACGTTTTACTGAGAGACAAAACGAAGCCGACACCTGAATTTGAACCATTTGTCTCACCAATTCAAAACCATAGCTTTTTAGATGAATGGGAAAAAACAATACAAAAGGAGGAAAAATAAATGGGCATTTTGAAACGCGTCAAGCATGTCGTCCTCGCTGATTTGCATCATATGATCGACAAATGTGAAGATCCAATTCGCATGACAAAGCAATACATTCGTGAACTAGAAGAGCAACTTGAAAAAGCACAACAAGCACTTGCACACCAATTTATGTTAGAACAAAAATATGAGCGTCTCATCGCAGATGCGAAAGAAATGATTGAAAAACGGGCTCGTCAAGCAAAACTAGCCGTTGAAAAAAATGAAGAGCCAATCGCAAAAATGGCTCTCCAAGAAAAAATCGCCTATGAAAAAAAAGTAGAACTATATACGCAACAATACAATACATTAAAAGAAAAAACAACTGCTTTAACAGAAAAAGTGAAACAATTGTACGAAACATATGAACAATTAAAAGTAAAACAAATGCAGCTCATGACGCGCTTTTATGTGGCGGAAGCGATGAAACAAATGGATGAAGCGATGACGTCTTTCCGTTATGACCATGTCGTAAAAGGCTTTGCACGCATGGAAGAAAAAGTGATGTTACTTGAAGCAGAAACAAAAGCACGATCTGTCATTCAAACGATGCCTTCTCAATCGTTTGACGCTGAAGTCGAACAACAGTTAAAACAACTAAAAGAGAAATAAAAATGAAGGGTGTCCGAAATCAAGGACACCCTCATCTTCTCTATGTCGTCCATTCATCATGAATGATGCCGACAAGTTTCCATTGACCGTTTTCTTGTTCAAAAACAAGACGCAAACTCCGCCAATCCATGCCACTATATTGTGGATCAAAGCCCGTAAAATGAAATTCAACGAAGGAGCTATTTACATATACTTGCTGAATGTTATTAATCATATTCCCTTCGCCGACAACAACATTGTTACCGATCATATGCGGATTAGCAAAATCAACATCATAGACGAAGCGGTCGAAATAGTCTTGAAACGTGAGCTGAATTGGATCACCTGAACCGTCATACACTCCCCATTGATATACTTGGGTTGAGGACCAAAGGGAAGGAAGTTGAGATGCTGAAAACTGTAAATCATGTTGGACATCAATATGACCATACGGACTGAAACGTACTCCAGCTGTGGAGTGGACGTAAGCTGCAAGCGTATTCATATCGTGGTTTTTTAGCGCATTCACGACATCTAAAGCAACAGATAAGAGAGAAGATGAATGGACTTGTTTTGCCTTGGTTTTTAATTGCTTATTTTCTTGTTGAAGCTGTTTATTTTTCTTTTGTAGTTGTTCAATGGTCGTTTGCTGTTTTGTAATTGCTTGTTCTAACTGTTTAACATTCGATTGGTCTTGTTGAACTGTACAGCCCGCAAGTAAAATGATAAACGCTACAATCAATCGTTTCACAATCTCACATCCTTTTTCTTTTAGTATATCACCTACAAACAAAAATAGATGCCATCATACAGGCATCTAACTCACTTTTTCTCGTTCTCTCTCTTGGAGAAATGCGATAAAACAATCGACCATTTGGGCATCCCATTGCGTGCCTCGACCTTCTAACAAAATCGAAATCGCTTTTTCTACGTTCATCCCTTTTCGGTATGGACGATCAGATGTCATCGCATCAAACGCATCTGCCACCGCAATAATACGTCCAAATAGCGGAATGTTCTCCCCTTTTAAGCCATCTGGATACCCTTTTCCGTCTATTCGTTCATGGTGCGACCGGATGCCTGGAAGCAAATCTTGCACTTCTTCAATCGGCTGTACTTGTCGAATAATATTTTCACCGAGTACCGGATGCTTTTTAATCCATGCAAATTCGTCATCAGTCAACTTTCCGTCTTTCAATAAGATATGATCAGGGATACCGATTTTTCCGATATCATGCAAAATAGCAGAACGATATAAACGCGTAAGTTGCTCAACTGTCATCCCCAGCCTCTTACCAATTTCTACAGCATATACGGCAACGCGCTGCGAATGACCAGCTGTATATTCATCGCGCGCATCGAGCGCGGTTGTCATAACTGAAATAAAACTATTTAATAATTGCTTATTTTTCTCATCTCGTTCAACGATCGCATCGACCATATGGTTAAAGCCATTTGTGAGCTCGGAAAATTCATCAATATAAACATTATCGCACATCAATTCGTATTCTTTTTTTTGTACGCGACTCATGTATTGAAGCAAATCTTCAATGCTTCGTTCCACATCTTCAGACAAGACGCGGGCCGCAAATAAAGAGAACAAAATGGAAATGACTAATACGACAATCGTCCACGTCCAATAACCTGAAAAAGTGTTTTTCCCTTCAGCAAACCATTTCACTTCAGTCGCTAACACAAATAATAAAACCGGGAAAATACCGATAAATAACACACTTAACCCAATTTTTACTTTCATCGGCACATATACGACGTTTGTCGCTCGGATCGCTTCATGAAATCCGTGCATTCTTCCCATTTGCATCATGTCATGAATAAGCGGACGCATCGTGCGCAACGTTAAAAAAAACTCAATCATCGCATGAAGCATCGCAATAAGCAATGCACCAAATAAAGCATAAACAACATACATATACGGAATGTGCAGCACATCGATAAAAATAAGTGAAAGGGTCATCCCAACAGCTGGAATCGAAAGTCCTAAAAAATGTGGGAGCGCAATCCGCTTGACTGTAAGTAGCGGAAATCTTTTTGCTTGAACCAACGCCCAATAAAACTGTTCTTCTGTTACTTTCGTTTCAGAAAAAACGAGACGAATTGGGTAAATATCTTTTTGAAAGGCACGATATTCGATAAACAACATAATACAAAAAGAAAAAAACTGAATAAGCAACAACATGAGTAAGTCTACTTGCCGAATGTTTAGCGCCATTACCATTAACGTGCTACCAACGCCGACAACGGCTAAAATCGAACCAATCGTATAATTGATAAACAACTTTTTTAATGTTTCATCATATATACGCATACCCATCCCTCCTCCCTATTCTTTTTCATTATAACAAGAATGTGATAAATTACGAGACATACATTCCTTTACAATTCATTAATAAAAATTTCTAAAAAATCAAACATTGTATTTACAAAGTCTACAAAAATATTAAACAAGGTTAACATTGCCCTTCTATAATAGGCGTTGTTGATATACAAACCTAGGAGGGAAAAAAATGTCCGTGAAGAAAGTGCTCGCACATACGCTGATCGCATCAGCTGTCCTCGCTTCTCCGCTTATTCCCGCGACCGAATGGAAAGCAGAAGCAAAGGCTGTCCAAAAACAAACTATCCAAAAAACAAACTGGAGTGTAAACGGGACGGTAGTTTCTATTTCTGCGACGACCGTTTCTGGTGGGAACTGGATTGTAGCTGCTCCTGAAATCGCCAAATTACTCGGGGCTACATATTCCCACGACAAAAAAACAAAAATGTACAAGCTAACGAAAAAAGGAACGGTTGTTCAAGTAAAAGCAAATGACAAAGTTGCCGTCATTAATGGTAAAAAAGTAACGATGAACGTAGCACCTAAAACGGTAAACAACGTCTTATACGTTCCAGCTGTGACGATCGTTCAAGCGTTCGAAGGACAGTTACAAACAAATGCTAGCCCTATTCTTCTTTCGACAAACGGAAATGTACAAACAAAAAAAGTAACCGTTGCAGTTGATGGACAACCGACTCAGTTAAATGCTATAGCGATGGGACAAAAAACACTTTATTCTCTCTCTGATATCGCAAAAGCGTTCGGGGTCGCAATGAATGTCGATGGAAAAACAAAATCTATCACATTAAGCGGAAAAAGTAAAAAAGCTACTCTTCTTCTTCATCAACAAGGTTCATCCCTAGTCAAAGTAAATGGAAACTTCTACGCTGACTTGCACGGTGTCGTAACAAAATTAGGTGGCGAAATCGAGCATGGAAGTCCGTTATTTATCGCGACAAACGGATTTTTAAAAGGAACAAACTTTAATCCTCAATGGTTAAGCAACGAATACATGATCGTCACAAACGAAAACGATGAACCTGTGTCAAAAATTGTACATGTTCCATCTCGCAAAGTCATCGCAACAATCGCAAGTGGAGATCTTGCGTTATCACCAGATAAGAAGAAAGGTGCATATGTAGACGATAACGGTCAATTATTCATTGTCGACCTAGCAACAAAGAAAACGATGCCTGTCGGTACAGATGATGATATAAAAGTAGAACTGACATGGTCACCAGATGGTTCGCTCATTTACTTCTTTAAAGGAAGTAGTAGTGATATTATCGCTTCTATGAATGTTCAAACTGGTGCGATGACAGAAATCGTTAACGATAAAGTGAAATACAAATCTGACCTTCGTCTATCGGCTGACGGAAAAAAAATTATATACACAGCCGCAAAAGAAGCAAAGGCAAACTATACCGATGATTCGAAAACAGAAATTGATACAATCGATACAACGGGCACAGAACCACAATTATATGTTGTTGATTTAACAACAGCGGATAAAAAACCAACAGCTGTAACAACAGATACAAATAATAAAACATTCTCGTCCTTTGCTGGCGATACGATTGTTTATTTAAGTGCTAATCCAGACGATGAAAACACGCTTCCTGTATTAAAAGCCATTGTTGCTGGCACAGAACAAAACATGGCAACAAACATGAACATTACTTACGTTGCAACAAAAGGAAATATCGTATTTGTGTTAGTAGAAGAGAAAAACGGATCTTATTCTATTTATCGTGCTACAGCACCACAAACACAATGGACACGCATTTTTAATACAAAAACAACAATAACATCTATTTCTCCTTCTCCATTCAGTAATGACATCGCTGTAACTATTCCAACAGATGAAGGAGAAAAAATTGCTGTTATCATAAACAATCGATTAATTGATATCACAAAATAAATTTTGTAAGAGGTGAAAATCATGAATTTAAAATCATTTATTAAAAAGTTCTCTCTTATTGCATTATCTTCTAGTTTATTATTCGGCTCTTCGCTTACAGTAACAGAAAAAACAGAAGCTGCTCAACAAAAGGGGAAAATTGTCGTCGCTGGCTCATCGGCATTACTTCCACTAACCCAACAAGCAGCAAAAGAATTTAAAAAGGCAAATCCAAAAGTAGCAATCTCTGTATCCGGTACATCATCTATCGTTGGACCACAATCTGTTTCAAAAGGTTCAGCAACAATCGGTGCTTGTGACTGGGATGCAACGAAACCTGTACCTGGCTTTAGTGCATTTCAAGGTTTAAACGCCTACCCGATTGCGGTTATTCCATTTGCAACGATCGTTCATAAAGACAACCCTGTAACAAATTTAACAACGAAACAATTACAAGATATTTTCGCAGGAAAAATTAAAAACTGGAAAGAAGTTGGCGGAAAAGATGAACCAATTATTGTCGTCAACCGCGCACACGGTTCAGGGACGCGTGTAAACTATCAAATGAAAGCATTAAAAGGCTCTTCATTTATGACACAAGGTGAAAACTATAAAGAAGTATCTTCAAACGGAAACATGATTAAAGCGGTGGAAACTACACCAAATGCCATTGGATACACAGACCTTGCGTACATTAAAGGAAACATTAAAGCGGTAGCCTACAACGGTGTAGATGCAACAGTAACAAACGTCATGAACGGAAAATATCCAGTTTGGGGCTATGGCTACTTGCTAACAAAAGGTCCTGCTACTGGAGCAAATAAAGCATTTATCGACTTTATCCAAAGCAAAAAGTTCCAACAAGGTTCGTTGAAAAAATTAAAATTCATCCCAATTACAGCAATGAAAAAATAACATATTTGCAGCCTCCTTATGAGGAGGCTGTTCTTTATATGATAAACGAGGAGGAAACAATATGGCGTTACCTGCGGAACATGTTCGCATCCAACATGAGCAAACGAAAACAAAACAATGGCGCATCAAGTATATGAAAAATAACGCCTTTCGCTACGCTTGTTTAGTAAGTGCGCTCTCTTTAGGTGTTGCTCTTTTTTCGATCGTCATTTTTATTAGCCAAACGGGGTTTCTCGTATTTAAAGACGTCTCGTGGAAAGAGTTCTTTTTTTCCGCTACGTGGGAGCCGTTTGAAGAAAAATATGGGGCAGCTGTTTTTATTGCTGGGACGTTATATTTAACATTTTTAACGTTGATCATGTGCACGCCAATTGCTTTAGCTATTGCTATTTTTATTGCTGAAATGGCGCCAAATTGGCTAAAAAATATTATGCGTCCAATGTTAGATTTGCTAGTCGGCATTCCTTCCATTGTATATGGATTTTTAGGTTTAACAATCTTAATTCCATTCATTCGTGAGACAACGGGCACACTTGTTGGCGATGGTTTCTTCGCTGCTGCTCTCGTGTTAACGATGATGGTTTTACCGACTGTTGCTCGTATTAGCGATGACGCCATTTGCGCAGTGCCACAACATTTGCGCGAAGCAGGCTATGCACTTGGAAGCACAAAACTTCAAGTGATTACACGTATCGTTCTTCCTGCCGCTCGCCCAGGCATTTTAACGGCAATTATTTTAGGTATGACACGGGCAATCGGTGAAACGATGGCTGTTGTGATGGTCATTGGAAATACTGCACAGTTCGGTTGGGATCTACTCACGCCGACATCAGTGTTAACGAGCAACATCGTGATGCAAATTACAAACGTTCAATTTGATTCAACATGGAACTATGCATTATATATGATGGCGTTTTTATTGTTGTTTATTTCTCTTGTATTAATTATTATTATTCGTCAACTTCGTCCAAAGGGAGAGTAACATAATGAGAGAGTCATTGTTTCATAGTCATCGTAAAGCAATCGCAAGCGCCATTTACACAAATCGCTTGTTTCATATGTTCGTTGGCATGATTACAGTATCAACATTTATTTTAATTATCGGATTGCTATACACAATCTTAGTGAAAGGACTGCCGAAACTATCGCTTGATTTTTTATTCACATTACCGAACGAACTAGAAGCTGGTGGCGGTGTCGGACCATTTTTATTCAATTCTTTTTACGTTCTTATTTTATCTCTCATCCTTTCATTACCTATTGGCATTGGAGCCGGCATTTTTCTCGCAGAATATGCGCCGAACAATCGTTTTACAGAGTTTGTGCGCACGTCTGTTGAAAGTTTAGCATCTGTTCCTTCAATCGTTTTCGGTTTGTTTGGTTATGTATTGTTTGTCGAATATGTCGGTATTGGCTTGACGATCATTGGTGCTGCAGTTACGCTTGCTTTATTAAATTTACCCGTACTAGCCCGCGTCACAGAAGAAGCTATCCAAGCCGTGCCGCAAGACATTCGAGAAGCATCTCTCGCTCTTGGGGCGACAAAGTCGCAAACAATATTAAAAGTTGTCCTTCCTGCTGCGCTAAACGGAATTTTAACGGGTATTAGCCTCGTTGCATGTCGTGCATTTGGTGAATCTGCCATCATTATTTTAGCAGGAGGAACATCGACATCTGGCTTTATGTGGGATTTCAACTTGTTATCGCAAGGTGGTACACTTCCTGTTCACTTATGGTACGTACAATCCGAAGCACTCGTACCAGATGCAACAGAAATCGCTGAAAAATCTGCAGCTATTCTTGTTCTCATCGTATTAATCATTAGCTTTACTGTTCGCTTCCCACTTTGGATTCAAACACTAATTACAAAAATAAAAGCAACCCCTCGCAAAAGTTAAGCGAGGGGTTTTATGTTAATGCGCGGCATGTCCGGATGTTAATACCCAAATCGACCCTGCGACAATGACGATCGCGACAAACACCGCATAAGCCATATTAATGACGTTTGTTTTTCCGTCTTCTCCTTCTGTCACGTGCATAAACATAAATAGTTGCAATCCAGCTTGAATGATGGCCAGTGAACCGATAATCCACATAACAATTGTATACGATACGTTCATTTTCAACGCCACAAATACTGCAACGAATGTTAAAATGAGCGAAAATAAAAATCCAACAACGTGGCTAACGGGATATTTGCTTTTATGCTCCATTTACCCCACCATCCCTTTTAAATACACAAATGTGAAAATGAAAATCCAGACGACATCAAGGAAATGCCAGTATAAACTAATGATAAACATTTTTCTTGCAGTAACTGGCGTCAAACCGCGTTGAAGAAGCTGAATAATAAGCATCACTGCCCAAATGATCCCGAACGTCACGTGCGCACCGTGCGTACCAAGCAACACGAAAAAGCTTGATAAAAACGCGCTCGTTTGCATCGTTGCCCCTTCATGCACGTAATGAATAAACTCACGAATTTCCATAAACAAAAAGCCCGCCCCTAACAAAAGGGTAATGACAAACCAAACGAGCAGTTGCTTCATATTACGTTGTCGCATAAAAAAGACTGCCAAACCACATGTAAAGCTACTTGTCAACAACAACAACGTTTCAATGAGCACATCATTCAGCTTAAAGATGTCGCTTGGCGTTGGACCACCGGCATAGCGGTGACCTAACACGCCATAGACGGCAAACAACGTCGCAAATAGCACAATTTCTGCTCCAAGAAAAATCCAAAACCCTAAAATATTTAATCGGTTTTGCTCAGTTTGATATTCAAGTGGAAGCGAATGATTGACGTTAGCCGACATGGTTTTCCGTCCCCCCTTCTACATTTCTCCACGTCCGTTCGGTTTGTTTAATTTCATCGACGCTTACGTAATAGCCGTCATTGTAATCAAACGAACGGATAATAAGCCCAACGACAATTCCAATTGCCGCAACAGCTGCCGCGATATGTGCTTCAAAGACGAGGAAGAAACCCGTAATTCCAAACACAACCGCCATATAAAACGGCAATCCGGAGTTGCTTGGCATATGAATTTTCTTGATGTCGCTTTCTTTTAATGTGAGCGTTTCCCCACGTTTTTTCATATGCCAAAACGCATCTAATTGTTTCACTTCTGGCACGACCGCAAAGTTATAAAACTGTACTGGCGATGCCGTCATCCATTCAAGCGTACGTGCATCCCATGGATCGTGGGACACATTGCGCTTCGCATAACGGAAGCTCCAATAAATGTTATAACAAAATACCGCAAAACCGATCGCTAAAATAATCGAGCCGATCGCAGATACAAGGAAAAGTGGCGCAAAGCCGGATTCTGCTGAATACGTATAAGCGCGACGAACGGCTCCTTTTAAACCGAGGAAAAACATCGGCATAAACGTCACGTTAAATCCGATTGTAAATAGCCAAAAATGATATTTTCCAAGCTTTTCATTTAACATAAAGCCAAACATTTTTGGCCACCAATAATACAATCCTGCAAATACCGCAAACACAACACCTGGAATTAATACGTAATGGAAGTGAGCTACTAAAAATAACGTGTTATGGTATTGAAAGTCTGCTGCTGCCATCGCCAACATGACGCCGGTCACTCCACCAATGACAAAGTTTGGCACGAAGGCAAGCGCCCATAACATCGCTGTTGTAAATTGAATGCGTCCTTTTCGCATCGTAAACAGCCAGTTAAAAATTTTCACTCCGGTCGGAACCGCAATTAACATCGTTGTAATCGAGAAAAATGAGTTTACCGCAGGACCTGCATCCATCGTGTAAAAATGGTGCACCCATACGATCATACTTAAAAATGCAATACCAACAATAGAAATGACCATCGATGTATATCCGAACAACGTCTTCCGTGAAAACGTTGCAATGACTTCAGAGAAAATTCCAAACGCCGGCAAAATAACAATATATACTTCCGGATGGCCCCAAAGCCAGAACAAGTTTGCCCAAAGCATATCGCTTCCGCCTGAAGAAAGCGTAAAGAAATGTGTTCCGTACAAGCGATCAAACGTCATTAACGCTAACGCAACGGTGAAAATCGGAAATGCAGCAACGATGATAATGGACGTAATCAACGTCGTCCACGTAAACATCGGCATTTTCATTAATGTCATGCCTGGGGCACGCATTTTTAAAATTGTGACGATAAAGTTAATCCCCGTCATTAACGTACCGAGCCCTGCAATTTGCAACGCAATCGCATAGTAGTTGTTTCCGATTCCTGGACTAAACTCTTTTCCAGCTAGCGGGAAATACGATGTCCACCCTGCATCTGGTGAGCCACCAACAACGAACGAAATGTTAAATAACATCGCTCCGCTAAAAAATAACCAAAAACTAAGTGCGTTCAACTGCGGAAACGCGACATCGCGCGCTCCAATTTGCAAAGGGACAACAACGTTCATTAAACCGATCAAAAATGGCATCGCCATAAACAAAATCATAATCACGCCATGCGTTGTAAAAATTTCGTTGTAATGCTGCGCATCTAAAAAGCTCATTTCTGGTCGAGCCGTTTGCGCCTTCATTAACAAGCCGTCCATTCCACCGCGGAAAAACATCAGTACACCAGATAAAATGTACATAATCCCGATCTTTTTATGGTCGACGGTCGTTAGCCATTCGCGCCATAGCCAACCCCATTTTTTAAAGTACGTTAATCCAACAACAATCGCAACAACCGTTAGTACGATCGCAATTTGTGAACCGACAAGAAGCGGGTCTCCTCCGACAAATATTTCATTCCACTTAATGCCCATGATGTTCACCCCCACTATCACTCTCTAAAGCTTGCTGTTCTTCATTACAATTCGATGATGAGCTAGATTTATAATTATCTTCACGAGGAAAAATTTTCCCTTGATATCCATGACCGCGATACAGTTCAGGATTTGTGTACGTCTTCGAATGCGGATCTGCATGGTTTACCCATTGTAAATGTGTACCTATAAACGTTAACCTTCCTAAATGTGTCGGCAACAACAGTTCTTCATATTGTTCTTTCGTTAATTTTGGTGCCTTTTGTTTTACTTCTTGTACCCATTTTTCAAACTCTTTTGGCGTTTGCGCTAACACTTCAAACTGCATATGCGCATACCCACGTCCATTAAAGTTCGTATTTCTTCCTTCATACGATCCTGGACGATCCGCGACGACATACAATTCTGTTTCCATTTTGTTCATCGTATATTTTTGCCCAGCTAACGCCGGTACCCAAAACGACTGCATTGTCGATGCGGAAGTCATTTTAAATAATACAAGTCGGTTTGCTGGAATATTGACATAGTTTACTGTTTCAATATTTTGTTCAGGGTAGCTAAAAATCCATTTCCAATCTGCCGACGTGACATGAATGACAAGCGGCTCTTGATCTTCGTACCCTTTCGGTGGCTTTTCTAAATCGTATAACGTTCTAACTGTCGGAATCGTTAACGCAATAACGATTAAAATAGGAATAACTGTCCATACAATTTCAAGCACCGTACTTCCGTGTTCCTCAGGTGGCTCCTCTCCTTGTCGCTCAGGTCGATCGCGATATTTCCATACGATATAAGCGAACAACGCAAATACAACGACAACGACAAGAAGCATCCACCAAATCGACCAGTTAATCAGCTCTGTAATGCTTCGAGCAGCTGGTCCTTGTGGCTGGAAAACGACCATCTCACAGCCGCCAAGAAGCGGAAGCAATCCAGCTACCAATAAGGAAAACAAACGCTTCATCTTTCTTCACCTCAACAAAAATTGTAATTCATTGGGCACCTCGATCAACGAATGGAATTAATGAACTTTGTAGTATTAACACTATTGAAATGATTTTAACATGTATTGTAAAAATAATTGTGACGAAAAAAAGAAGGAAGAAACTGCATTGAGGGGGGCCAAAAAGAAAAATCGTTGACAAAAAGAAAAAAACTTTTCTCGACATCAAAAAATGAGCGAGAAAAGTGCTGTTTTTTGTATAATACATGGAAATAAAAAAAGAAATAGGATGTCCGTTTGAAAACTTGTCACATTTTCGTTAAATTTTTTTCGAAATTTGTTCAAAATTATTGTCCGAAAGCAAAAAGTACCCCGTTGGGAACATTTTTTCATTTCAATAACTTCCGCACCCATTTTAAAGCATTCGGAAAATTTGGATAACGCAAAGGAATATCGAATTTCGTTGTTTGTTTGAGCACACTTTTGTAGTGAGTAAATGCATCAAAGCTTGCTTTCCCATGGTATGTACCGATGCCGCTTTGTCCAACACCACCGAAAGGCAAATGAGGATTGGCAACGTGTACAACCGTATCATTTATACAACCACCGCCGAAACGAGCTTGCTGTAATACTTGTTGTTGCACATCGCGATCTTCTGAAAACAAATAAAGCGCAAGCGGCTTTTCGTAGTCGTTGATCATTTGAATCGCTTCATCAACCGTCCCAAACGTAAGAATCGGCAATATCGGCCCAAAAATTTCTTCTTGCATAATGTTATCGTCCCACGTCACATCGTCTAGCAACGTCGGCTCAATCCAACGTTGCTCAATGTCATACGTTCCACCATGTACAACGATACCATTTGTTAAAAAACGAACGAGCCGTTCAGCATGACGAACAGTAACAATACGACTATATGTATCTTTGTGACCATATAACTGCTCTATATACTGCTTCATTCGCTCAATCAACAAAGATTTAACAGAAGCATGGACGAACACATAATCTGGAGCAATGCACGTTTGCCCGGCGTTTAAAAATTTTCCCCATACGATTCGCTTGGCAGCTAAATCAATATGCGCGGAAGCATCGACGATCGCAGGACTTTTTCCGCCGAGTTCTAATGTGACAGGCGTCAAATGCTTTGCAGCAGCTGCCATGACGATTTTTCCGACCGATACACTTCCTGTGAAAAAAATATGATCAAAGCGCAAATCTAACAGCTGTTGGCTAACGTCTACCCCTCCTTCCACAACAGCAACATACTCCTCTGGAAACACTTCTGAAATGATTGTTTTCAGCAACGTCGACATTTCTGGCGTATATTCAGACGGTTTCACTACCGCACAATTTCCTGCCGCAATCGCCCCGATAAGTGGACTCATCGCAAGCTGAAACGGATAATTCCATGGCGAGATAATTAAAGTGACCCCATATGGCTCTGGATATATGTAACTTTTTGACCCAAAGTGCGTCAACGGCGTCGGCACACGTTGTGGCTTCATCCAATCGCTCAGTCGCTTCGTGATAAAGCGAATCTCTTCATAAACGATGCCGATTTCTGTTGTATACGCTTCAAACGATGATTTATGCAACTCTTTTTTTAACGTATCGGTAATTGTCTGTTCATATTTTTGTATCGCTTCTTTTAGTCGTGTTAATTGTTTTAAACGAAAATCAAGAGAAAGCGTTTCTCCTGTATGGAAATAGCGTTTTTGTTTCTTGAGCAACTCGTTCATTTATTTCACCCACCTCATTGTTCATCTACTATTTATTTTATTTGTTTAGGCATTGATTCTCTATCATAAAAACAGAAAAACGTTCGCTAGTCATCCGCTGTCGATTCGTGTAAAATGGAAACGAAAAGGAGGTGAAAGGAATGGTAGAACAGCTGCTATACGAAATTCTCCATGAAGTAAAAGCAACACGAGAAAAAGTCGAATCGCTGGAAAAACGAGTGGATGTGCTAGAAAAAGAAGTGTCTTCCTTACGCCAACAAGTTCAAGCACTTGACGAGAAAGTTCAAACGCTCGATGGGAAAGTTCAAGCACTTGACGGAAAAGTTCAGGCGCTCGATGAAAAAGTGCAGGCGCTTGATGAAAAAGTGCAGGCGCTTGATGAAAAAGTGCAGGCGCTTGATGAAAAAGTGCAGGCGCTTGATGAAAAAGTGCAACTACTCGACGAACGAACACTCGAAACGAAAGCGATTTGTGAAGCGGTTCGTCACGGTCAAGAGGTGCTCGCCGCAAAATACGATGCACTCGATGTCCACAACATGCAAGGAGCCATCACCCGCTTAACCAACATACTCGAAGAAAAAGTACTTCCTGCCCTCACCGACCACCAATCGAGCATCCAAGTATTAAACAATCGTGTATTTAAAGTCGAAAGCACTTTACAAAAGCTTGTACACCTATAAAAATAAAGCGGCATTGTCCGATGGCAATGCCGCTTTGTTTTTATCGTTTATTAATTTCTTCAAGCAATAGCTTATTGACAAGCGGCGGGTTGGCTTGTCCTTTTGTTGCTTTCATAATTTGACCGACTAAGAATCCGATCGCACGGTCTTTTCCGTTTTTAAAGTCTTCGATTGATTGTGGATTCGCATCGAGCACTTCTAACACAATGTTGCGCAACGTTGCTTCGTCAGAAATTTGCACAAGCCCTTGTTGTTTAACGATTTGCTCTGGATCGCCACCTTTTTCCACAAGCTCTTTAAAAATTTTCTTCGCAATTTTTGACGAAATCGTGCCGTTTTGAATAAGTTTAATCATGCCTGCAAGACTTTCTGGCGTTAACGCAATGTCATGTAATTCTTTTTGTTCTGCGTTTAAGTAGCCCGATACTTCGACCATCAGCCAGTTGGAAGCAAGTTTCGGATCTGCACCGTTCGCAACCGTTGCCTCAAAAAAGTCCGCCATTTCTTTTGTGAGCGTTAATACTTTTGCGTCATATGCTGGCAAGCCAAGCTCTTCGACATACCGTTTTTGGCGCGCATCCGGAAGCTCTGGAATAGACGCGCGAACGCGTTCTTTCCACTCATCATCAATATAAAGCATCACTAAATCTGGTTCTGGGAAGTAGCGATAGTCTTCCGAACCTTCTTTTGTGCGCATTAAAATCGTTGTTTTTGTCGCTTCATCAAAACGGCGTGTTTCTTGCTGGATGACGCCACCAGACAATAAAATTTTCTCTTGGCGCTTCGCTTCGTATTCTAATCCTTGGCGAACGAAGTTAAATGAGTTTAAGTTTTTCAATTCTGTTTTCGTTCCAAATTTGTCTGAGCCAATTGGACGAAGGGAAATGTTCGCATCACAACGAAGCGATCCTTCTTCCATTTTACAATCCGATACACCTGTATATTGAATGATCGACTTTAATTTTTCTAAATACGCATACGCCTCTTCTGGCGAGCGAATATCTGGCTCAGAGACAATTTCAATGAGCGGTGTCCCTTGACGGTTGAAATCGACTAACGAATAGCCGTCACCTGTATGTGTCAGTTTCCCTGCATCTTCTTCTAAATGAATGCGCGTAATGCCGATTTTTTTCTTTTTACCGCTTACTTCAATTTCAATCCAACCGTTTTGTCCAATTGGTTGATCGTACTGTGAAATTTGGTACGCTTTCGGGTTGTCCGGATAAAAATAGTTTTTTCGGTCAAATTTCGTTTCTGTGGCGATTTCGCAGTTTAACGCCATCGCCGCTTTCATCGCATATTCGACCGCTTGTTTATTTAACACCGGAAGAACGCCCGGGTACCCTAAATCAATGACGCTCGTTTGTGTGTTTGGGGGCGCTCCGAATGCGTTTGGACTGCTTGAGAAAATTTTCGATTTCGTTTTCAGCTCGACGTGCACTTCAAGTCCGATGACGATTTCAAAATTCATTACGTATTCCCCCCTTACAACGTTGGTTTTTGTTTATGATAGTCTGTTGCTTGTTCGAACGCATGAGCAACGCGGTAAATCGTGCTTTCATCGAAATGTTTGCCGATAATTTGAAGTCCTACAGGCAAGCCATTGACAAATCCGCACGGAATCGAAATACCTGGAACACCGGCAAGGTTCACTGGGATCGTTAAAATGTCGTTTGCGTACATCGTTAATGGGTCGCTCGTTTTTTCACCAATTTTAAACGCTGGCGTTGGCGTTGTTGGCCCGATAATGACGTCGTATTTCTCAAAGACGTTTTCAAAGTCTTGTTTAATGAGCGTCCGTACTTTTTGCGCTTTTTTGTAGTACGCATCATAGTAGCCTGAACTTAATGCAAACGTTCCAAGCATAATGCGGCGTTTCACTTCATTACCGAATCCTTCGCTACGCGTTTGCTTGTACATCTCCATTAAATTTTTCGCATTATCTGTCCGATAGCCGTAACGCACACCGTCAAAACGAGCAAGGTTTGCCGATGCTTCGGAAGACGCTAATAAGTAGTATGTTGCTAGCGCATATTTTGAATGAGGGAGTGATACTTCTTCCCACGTTGCACCGAGGCTTTCTAACACTTTTAGCGCTTGAAGAACAGATTGGCGAACTTCTTCTGATACACCTTCGCCTAAATATTCTTTCGGCACCGCAATTTTTAAACCTTGAATGTCACCTGTTAAGGCAGAAACGTAATCTGGTACATCGACATTTGCTGATGTCGAATCCATCGGATCTAAACCAGAAATGACTTGTAGTAAATATGCGTTATCTTCCACTGTGCGTGTAATTGGACCGATTTGGTCAAGCGAAGACGCAAACGCAACAAGCCCATAGCGCGAGACACGACCATACGTCGGTTTTAACCCAACAACCCCGCAAAACGCAGCTGGTTGGCGAATCGAACCACCTGTATCCGATCCGAGCGCAAACGGTACTTCACCTGCTGCCACTGCCGCTGCTGAACCGCCGCTAGAACCGCCTGGTACACGCTCTAAATCCCACGGATTGCGCGTGAGTTGAAAGCCCGAGTTCTCCGTCGACGACCCCATCGCAAACTCGTCCATATTTAATTTTCCGATCGTCACTGCGTCAGCTTCGTTTAAACGCTCTACAACCGTTGCATCGTAAATCGGGTCGAAGTTGTACAAAATTTTGCTGGCACACGTTGTGCGCAGCCCTTTTGTCACAATGTTATCTTTAATGCCGATTGGCATGCCAAAAAGCAAACCAAATTCCTTTTCCGTAGTTAATTTTTCATCTAACTGTTTTGCTTTCGCGCGCGCTTGTTCTTCGTTTAACGTTAAAAATGCTTGTACTTTTTCTTCTACGTCATGAATGCGTTTAAACGATTCATCCACTAAATCCGAAACAGAAATTTCTTTTTTATGTAATAAACTGTGTAACTCAGATATGCGATAGTCAAACAATGACATATTCTTCCCTCCTTACTCTAAAATCGCTGGGACACGAAATTGTCCATCTTGATGATCTGGTGCATTTTTGAATACGTCTTCTAGCGGAAGTCCAGCTGTCGGTACATCTTCTCGCATCACATTTTTCATATTTAATACGTGCGATGTTGGCGGAACGTTTTCTGTATCTAGCTCATTTAACTGCTCCGCAAACGTAATAATGGCGTCTAATTGTTTCGCAAACATTGTTGCTTCTTCCTCTGTAATCGCTAAACGTGCTAAATGCGCGACGTGTTTTACTTGTTCGATTGAAATTCGTGACATATGTTTCACCTCCGATATTGTCGACCTTCCACAATACTATGATGATACCAAACTTTCGCGCAGTGAAGCAACATTTGCCATTCATTTTACTTACAGAAAAAATCATTCATTGACGAAAAAACGATGAACGTTGTAGAATGAAAAAAATTTTTAAAAAAACAACTCGTATAATTTCGGAAATATGGTCCGAAAGTTTCTACCAAACGACCGTAAATCGTTTGACTACGGGGATTTCTCCTCGTATCGAGTTGGAGAGGAGGAACATCTATGAAACAACTTGCTGTAGCTTCAAAACAACAATTAGCCGATGTTGTCGTAAAAAACGGAAAAATTATCAACGTCTTTACACATGAAATTGTCCAAGCGGACGTTGCCATTGCCGATGGCAAAATTGTTGGTATCGGAGAGTATGACGGGCAAACCGTCATTGACGCAAAAGGAAAATACGTATGTCCTGGGCTCATTGACGGCCACGTTCATATCGAATCGTCGATGGTCACTCCAAGCGAGTTTGCTCGCGTCGTCGTTCCACACGGCGTCACTACCGTCATTACTGATCCGCACGAAATTGCGAATGTCGCTGGAACAAAAGGCATTGAATTTATGCTAAACGATTCCGACCACATTCCGCTTGATGTATATGTCATGTTGCCATCATGCGTGCCTGCCACCGCTTTTGAACATGCTGGTGCGACATTACAAGCGGAACATTTAGCACCGTTTTTTTCTCATCCGCGCGTGCTTGGACTTGCGGAAGTGATGGACTATCCGTCTCTGCTACAAGGAAAACAACAAATGCTCGCAAAACTTTCCGCAGCCCATGCCGCAGGCAAACTGATTGACGGGCATTTAGCTGGACTGGATGAAACAGCTGTGAACGTATACCGAAGCGCCAATGTCCATACTGACCATGAATGTGTCACAGTCCATGAGGCGCTCGCTCGCGTTCAACGCGGCATGTACGTTTTAATTCGCGAAGGGTCGGTTGCAAAGGATTTGCATAAACTGCTTCCAGCTGTCAATACGTATAACGCGCGCCGCTTTTTATTTTGCACAGATGATAAACATATTGATGAGCTTGTCACGGAAGGAAGTATCGATCATCATATTCGTCTAGCGATTCAAGCAGGCATGAATCCACTGACAGCTATTCAAATGGCGACATTAAATGCGGCAGAATGTTATCGCCTATATACGAAAGGCGCGATCGCTCCTGGGTATGATGCCGACTTTTTGTTTGTGGATGATTTACATTCATTTTCGATTACTCATGTCTTTAAAAATGGGGCAATCGTTGCTGAAAACGGACGTGCTACCTTTTCCGTAGCAAAAACAACTTCGGTTGACAAAACGATTATACAGTCCGTCCATGCAAAAAAATTAACAAAAGAAGATATACAAATTCCATTTACGCGTGGAAATTGTGCTAATGTCATCCGAATTATTCCAAATCATTTGCATACAAAACGTCTCATCACAGAAGTAAACCTCCAAAATGGTGTCTTTCAACCGTCAATCGAGCGGGATTTGCTGAAGCTTGTTGTTGTTGAGCGGCATCGTGGTCTCGGCGTCGGTGCTGGCATCGTCAACGGCTTTCAACTGAAAAAAGGAGCGATTGCTTCATCAATTGCCCATGACTCGCATAACATCATCGCTATCGGAACGAACGATGACGACATCATCACTGCAATTGAGCATATCCAACACATAAACGGTGGACTTGTCGTTGTCGAAAATAGACGCGTTTTAGCGGACTTGCCGCTTGAAATCGGTGGGCTCATGACAACAAAAAGTTATGAAGAAGTATTAGAGCGACTACAAATGACTCATGACGCTTTAACAACCATTGGAGCATCAGGCGAATTTAACCCATTTATTACACTCGCCTTTTTAGCATTGCCGGTCATTCCAGAGCTAAAATTAACAGACCAAGGTTTATTTGACGTTTCATCGTTTCAATTTATTGATGTAGAAGTATAGAGGGATTTTTTATCCCTCTTTTTGTCGAATGATGTTATAATATGGTTATATGCAAAGGAGGTGAGAAGAATGAGTGAGCAATTGTTAGAGAAAATTTTACTCGTCGTCACAGACATCCAAAAAGAGTTGCAGGACATTCGTGAAGAGCAAAAAGCCATTCGTGAGGAACAAAAAGCCATTCGCGAAGAACAACGAGCTATTCGTGAAGAACAACGAGCTATTCGTGAAGAGCAGAAAACATTCCGCGAAGAAATAAACTCGTTGCGGGAGGAAATGAATGCATTCCGCAAAGAGCAACAGCTCATTCGCGAAGAGCAACAAGCATTAAAAAATGGACAAAAAGAGCTTTACGATCTTATGAACGCTCTTCTCCATCGTCAAGACGAAACGGACGCAAAGCTTGAAGCTTTAACGATGGACGTCCATCATATGCGCGGTGAAATGACAGCAATGAAGCAAGAAATCCACGCACTAAACGAAAAAATTGACTCCCACTACGAACAATTCAACGAACGTCTTAACAACCTCCAACTTGACGTTGATTTCACCGTTCATAAAACAACGATGACGGAACGAGAGCTTTTCAAAATGAGAAATCGGTTGTTTTCATAGAGAGGGCATTGCCCTCTCTATGAAATTCGATTCATATACTTCTTTCATTTATCATTCTCTCTATCAAACATCACATCACTTGCAAAAATGAATTAAATAATCCCCAACACACCTACATTGCCTCTAATGTAATCGAGCACATAGTCTTCTCCCTACATAATATCCCAGTGCTCCCATATAAATCGGGGCTGCAAAACCAAAAGAAGGATAAAAAGGAAGCGACGTAATCGTTGCGATCCCTAAAACAACAGCCCAATCCCATTTAAATCCCCATTTTTCATCGATAAAAGAAATGAGCGCCTCTGTTACCGCACATATAAACGGAACAGCTAGTACTGCAATTGGAAAAATGGCAATAAAGAAAGAAAAACTGCTAAATAATGAGAGCGAAAGGGCAAACATGACAAACGCCAACAAGGCCTCTACTAAAAATTTTTTCACTTATTCTCCCCCTATTCTTCCAATTCACGAACTCGTTTTTTCATCTCTACTAATAGCTGATCAAATAAATGAACATAGCGCTGGCGAACATGTTCATAAATTTCCATCGCTATTTGTTCATCGTATGTATGTGATGTCCTATTTCGATCTTCTAACATTTGAATCCACGCTTCTCCATCTTGAATAAGTCCTTCTTTAAATGCTTGTTTAATCGTTTTTCGCGGACTTGTCATTTCGTTGTTCCCGTTATATTCTAAGTAACTTTTCATCCATTTCCATGCTAGTTCGTACGTAAATTCAAATCGTTGAATTGTCGCGTCAAGAACTAGGTCGTCTTTTTCCACATCACGCGTAATGCTTTGATGTAGTTTATTTAATGCTTTTTCAAAGTCAAATAGTTTATCCATGATTTTATTCATCGTCACAACGGCCTCCCCTCGTTCATTCGTTAAAAAAATTGTCTTTCCTTCAAGATCAATATACGATTTGAGTTTTTCATTGCCGATCTTTTCATAATCAATAGCATCCACAGTATAAATGATATTTGCTTCTGCTAAATCGTCTTGAATGCGGTACAGCTGGTCGTTATGACTTCTAAACTTAATCGCAATATCGATGTCCGACGTTTCTTTATAATCGCCTCTTGCCCTTGATCCGAACAAAATCACTCTTTCAATGATGTTAGCATAATTTTGAAACACACAAATGAGGTTATAAAATGTTTGCTTTTTTAAGCCGTACATGTTTGTACTCAATCGCCCATCACCACCCACTTCTATATCATATGAAGGATGTTTTTCTTCATTATACCTTATCACTCTTATCTTACATATTTGAAACCCCTCTTAGCATTTTCGCCAAGAGGGGTTTTCCATTAAAACATTTCTGACACCGTTTTTGCTTGCATATGAAGAAGTAAGTAGTCTGGTCCACCTGCTTTCGAGTCTGTTCCAGACATATTGAACCCACCGAACGGATGGTAACCGACGATCGCACCTGTGCAGCCGCGGTTAAAGTAAAGGTTACCGACATGGAACTCCTCGCGCGCTTTTTCTAGGTTAAAGCGGTTATTTGAAATGACGGCGCCTGTTAAGCCGTATTCTGTGTTATTGGCGATTTCAAGCGCATGGTCGAAGTCTTTTGCTTTCGTGAACGCCACAACAGGCCCGAAAATTTCTTCTTGCATAATGCGCGCTTTTGGATCAACATCGGCAAACACCGTTGGCTGAATGAAGAAGCCTTTCGAGTCGTCTCCTTCGCCGCCTGTCATGAGCTTGCCTTCTTGTTTACCAATTTCGATATATTCCATAATTTTGTTGTACGCTGATTGGTCGATGACCGGTCCCATAAATGTGCTTTGTTCTTCTGGGTTGCCGACTTTTAATTGCTTCGTTAACTCGACGACGCGGTTTAATACTTGGTCATACACTTCCTCAAGCGCGACGACGCGCGAGCATGCCGAGCACTTTTGACCAGAAAAGCCAAAAGCAGAGGCAACGATGGATTGAGCAGCTAATTCTAAATCTGCTTCTTTGTCTACAACGATTGTGTCTTTTCCGCCCATTTCCGCAATAACACGCTTGAGCCAAATTTGTCCTGGATGCACTTTAGCCGCACGCTCATAAATGCGAATACCGACATCGCGAGAACCTGTGAAGCTAATGAAACGTGTGCGCGGATGGTCGACTAAATAATCGCCTACTTCTGCACCGCTTCCTGGAATGTAGTTTAATACACCTGCTGGAAGCCCTGCTTCTTCTAACACTTCAACGAACTTATACGCCACCACTGGCGTTGCACTCGCTGGTTTTAACAATACTGTATTTCCTGTCACAAGTGCGGCAACGGTTGTTCCTGCCATAATCGCAAACGGGAAGTTCCACGGCGAAATAACAACGCCGACACCAAGTGGAATGTAGAAGAAACGGTTTGTTTCTCCCGGACGGCTTTCGACAGGGATGCCGTCTTTCAATTTCAACATTTGGCGAGCATAATATTCCATAAAGTCAATTGCTTCGGCAGTATCCGCATCCGCCTCTTTCCATGGTTTTCCTGCTTCTTTCACAAGCAATGCTGAAAATTCATGTTTGCGGCGACGCACAATCGCTGCAGCGCGGAATAAAATATTTGCGCGCATTTCTGGCTTCGTTTTGCTCCACCATGTAAATGCTGCGTCTGCTGCTTGCATCGCTTTTTCCGCTAAGTCTTTATTTGCTTTCGCCACGCGACCAATAATTTCTGTTTGATTTGCAGGGTTGATCGAAACAATTTTATCTTCTGTCATGATTCGCTCGCCGCCAATGACAAGCGGATAATCTTGACCAAGATAAGCTTGTACCGTTTTTAATCCTTCTTCAAACGCTTTTTTGTTTGCTTCGACTGCAAAATCAGTAAATGGTTCATGTTTGTAAGGTTGTACCATCATGTAAGCCCCCTTTGTTGAAATTACAAAAGCGTTTTCATACACACAATTTCATTCTAACGGATGAACGATACATATTCAAATGTTATGGCTGATATATATGAACAAACGGTTCACTTTTATCCGGGTTTTTTATAATAATACTTTCTGGTCCACGCACCGAAGAAATGTAAACAGAAATCGGCATATAATCAGGCATTTTTTCCATAAGCAGACCTGTGACGTATTGCGTAAATCCGATGACTTCTGCTTTTCCATAAAACTGCATTACAATGTCAATCGTCAATTGTTGTAGTTGGTCATCGCGATAAAATGCTCTACCAATGACTCCGGTGTAATTCGGGAAAAACTCTTCAATGTCTGACTTTAAGTTTAAAAACTTCACTAAATCATCGCGGTGATTTTTTTCCGCTTCATCCGATGGGAATACATAATATTCTTCATTGATTTTTTCCCAATCCTGAATCGTATTGCTCCCCTTATCTACGTAGCCAGCAGCAAAAAAGTGCCCTGGGACGATAGACGATTTTGGTTGCTGCTCAAATAAACCAATAACAATCGGCACTTCCTTTAATCCATCAATTTTACGTATCCGGGAAACAATTTCTTCTGCGGCTTTTTTGCCTTCTTTCTCCATATCGCTCTTCGAAATTTTTACTTCTCGTGGATACCCTTCTTCCGTCTCATAGTAATGAACAGAATTCATCGCAAGTCCAATGACAACTCCACCTAATTGCACTTTATCGTTTCCTGTTTTAACTAAATAGTTGTGTTCTAAAATATGCGAAATGTAGAGTGGGTGTTTTTTGTTTTTCTCTTCATTCGTCCCTTCGTTTCCAAGCGAAGGATTCAGTCCTTCCCCATCCCCTTGTTTTCGTTTGAGCCACGACTCAATCGTTTTTCGGTCTAAATATTGCCCTTGCTGAAACAAATATTGTGACGGAGAAAACTTTTCTTGTGCAATGCGCATTAAACCGAGCTCAAATTCATCCATATCTAATCTCGTGTTTACATTTTCAACGACAAGTCCGCGTGCCTCCCCAGGTTGAAACGGTAAAATCGTACGATAATACGAGTTAGAAATATTGTACTTTGGAATAATCGCCTTTTGTTTTTTATTTTCCGTTTCTTGCACCACTTGTTCTTCCTGATTAAATTTTGGAGCGCATGCTGACAAAGTAAGAAGCGTACAAGTGAGCAATATGATTAACTTTTTCATCGTTCACACCTGCTTTGATTGTTGTATTTCTTGAAGAAAACGCGCTTCATCCCAAATCGTAATGCCGAGTTGTCTTGCTTTTTCTAATTTTGATCCCGCTTCTTCACCGACTACGACAACATCTGTTTTTTTGCTGACGCTTCCTGTTACTTTTCCACCTAACGCTTCAATTTTTTCTTTTGCTTCACTGCGCGACATCGATTGTAACGTGCCTGTTAAAACAAACGTCTTCCCAGCAAATGTTGCACTTGCATCCGCTGTCCGTTTTGCACCTTTATATGTCATATTGACGCCATGCGCTCGCAAACGGTCAAGCAACTGCTTCACTTCTTCTTTTGAAAAATACGTAACGATTGAATCGGCCATTTTTTCACCGATTTCATGAATGGCTGTTAGCTCTTCTTTTGTCGCTTGTTGAAGACGTTCCATCGTTTCAAAATGTTCTGCTAACGTTTTTGCAGCTTTCGCGCCCACGTGGCGAATACCGAGCCCAAACAATAAACGTTCAAGCGAATTTTGTTTCGACGCTTCAATCGCTTGCAGTAAGTTTGTTGCTGATTTCTCACCCATTCGTTCTAGTGAGACAAGCTGGTCTTTCGTTAACGTGTACAAATCTGCTACACTTTGAACAAGACCTTGTTCAAATAGTTGAGCAATTACTTTTTCGCCTAATCCATCAATATTCATCGCTTGACGTGAAACGAAATGAATGATCCCTTCTCGAATTTGTGCCGGACATTGTGGATTAACGCAACGGAGGGCTACTTCATCATCTACTCGAACAAGTTCGCTCGCACACGCTGGACAATGCGTTGGCATATCGAACGGCTTTTCTTTTCCTGTCCGTCGCTCTGGCAATGAACGAACAACCTCTGGAATAATATCGCCTGCTTTTTTAATCACGACGTAATCACCGAGACGAATATCTTTTTCACGAATATAGTCTTCATTGTGAAGCGAAGCACGTTGCACGATCGTTCCTGCGACGCGTACTGGTTGCAAAATAGCTGTCGGTGTCACCACACCTGTCCGACCAACGCTTAATTCAATATCAACGAGTTGTGTCACAACTTCTTCGGCCGGAAATTTATACGCAATCGCCCAGCGCGGACTTTTTGCTGTTGCTCCGAGTTGCTTTTGCTGCGCAAATGCATCTACTTTAATGACGATCCCATCAATATCATATGGCAATGACGCTCGCCGTTCATGCCACTGCTCGATGTAAGCAAGCACGTCATCAATCGTTTTACATACTTGCCATGTTGGGTTAGTTTTAAATCCGAGCCCATCTAAATAACGAAGCGATTCACTATGAGAGACAAGTCCGATCTCTTCGCTATTAACAACACTATATATAAATACATCTAGTTGGCGAGCAGCGACGATTTTTGGGTCAAGCTGGCGAAGCGAGCCAGCAGCCGCATTGCGCGGATTAGCAAACAATTCTTCCCCATTCATTTTTCGCCGTTCATTTAGCTTTTCAAACGATTTTCGTGGCATATATGCTTCTCCGCGCACTTCAATTGTAACTTTTTTCCTCAATCGAAGTGGCAATGAACGAATCGTTTTTAAGTTTTCCGTAATATCCTCGCCCGTCGTTCCATCGCCGCGCGTCGCCCCTTGTACAAAATAACCATCTTCATAATGAAGCGATACCGCTAAACCGTCAATTTTTAGTTCACATACGTAACGTACATCGCCCACTTCTTGACGAACACGGCGGTCAAAATCGCGCAAATCTCCTTCATTGAAAGCATTACTTAAACTAAGCATCGGCACGCGGTGGGTAACTTTTTTAAACGCTTCTAACGGGGCACCACCAACACGCTGTGATGGGGAGTCTGGCGTTTTATATTGCGGATATTGCTCCTCTAACTCCATTAATCTTCTCATCAATTCATCATATTCGGCATCAGAAATAGACGGTTGATCTAACACGTAATATGCGTAATTATGCTTTTCAATTTGTTCGCGCAATTCAGCCATTTGCTTTTTAACGTCGTGTTGTGCCACCTTTTCCACCCTTTCTACACCTTCATAATCGGAGCAAATTTCGCCAATAGTCGCTTAATCCCAATTGGACTTGAAAAAGCAACATCTAGCTCTTGATCGCCATCGCTTTCTTTTACGCGCACAATTGTTCCAATCCCCCATACTTTGTGGCTTACTTTATCGCCTACACGCCATCCTCCATGCGAAACAGTAGATGGACGTTGAGAGGACGGGTGTTTTTTGACACGTTTATGCGCATATTCAATTAACTCTTCAGGAATTTCATCAATAAATCGCGATGGGGCGTTGACGTGCGTTTGTCCAAATAACGTACGCATATGTGCGCGCGTTAAAAAGAGTTCTTCCTCCGCGCGAGTAATACCGACATACGCTAGACGGCGTTCTTCTTCCATTTCATCTTCATCATTTAATGAACGGTTATGTGGGAAGATTCCTTCTTCAAGTCCGACTAAAAAGACAACTGGAAACTCTAATCCTTTGGCTGAATGAAGCGTCATTAAAACGACTGCATTATTTGTCTGTCCTTCGCTATCATTATCAAGCTGATCAATATCTGCCACAAGCGCCAAGTCCGTCAAAAAGGCAACGAGAGACTTATCTTCATTCACTTGTTCAAAATGTTGAGTCACTGATAAAAACTCATCAATGTTTTCAAGACGGCTATGTGCCTCTAACGTTTTTTCTTCGCGAAGCATATCGCGGTAACCTGAACGATCGAGTACATCTTCAACAAGTTCGGTTACAGATAAATAATGTTGCATTTGACTCCAATGATGGATTTGTTCGCGAAATTGTACGAGCGGTGCAGCGATGCGCGCACTAATTCCGATTTCTTCAATAAAAGCAAGCGCATCAAACATTGATATTCCACGGCTAGAAGCGTATGCTGCAATTTTATCAATTGTCGATGCCCCGATACCGCGCTTTGGGACGTTAATAATGCGAGTTAAACTAATGTCATCATTCGGATTCGCAATTAAACGTAAATACGCTAAAATGTCTTTAATTTCTTTTCGATCATAGAATTTTAAACCACCGACGATTTTATATGGAATGTTCGCCTTCAATAACATTTCTTCAAGCACACGTGATTGCGCATTCGTTCTATATAAAACAGCAAAATCTTTATACGCTCGTTTTCCTGCATCAACATATTCTTTAATTTTTCCAACGACAAATTGCGCTTCATCTATTTCCGTCATCGCTTCATAATACACGAGCGCATGTCCTTCGCTATTTTCTGTCCAAAGCTTTTTCGGTTTTCTTTGCGTGTTATGCTCAATGACCGCATTCGCTGCTTGTAAAATCCGTTTCGTTGAACGGTAATTTTGTTCAAGCAAAATGACTTTAGCATTCGGATAGTCTTTTTCAAACGATAAAATGTTGCTAATATCGGCACCGCGCCAACGGTAAATCGATTGGTCAGAATCACCGACGACACATAAGTTTTGAAAACGTTTTGCAAGCATGTTCACGAGCAAATATTGTGACCGGTTCGTATCTTGATATTCATCAACATGAATGTATTGAAACTTTCGTTGATAATACTCCAACACTTCTGGAACACGTTGAAATAGTTGGATCGTCGTCATAATTAAATCATCGAAATCAAGGGCGTGATTGCGCAACAATCGTTTTTGATACTCTTTATACACTTCTGCTACAAGCTGTTCGTATGGATTGGCTGCTTGTTCGGCATATTTTTCTGGCGTCATCAATTCATTTTTTGCGCTACTGATCGTACCTAAAAGTGCACGTGGATCATACTTTTTCGGGTCAATATTGCGATCTTTTAAAATATGTTTTAACACGGATAATTGATCGGTCGGATCTAAAATAGAAAAGTTCGCATGAATGCCAATGCGATCAATGTCGCGACGTAAAATGCGGACACACATCGAGTGAAACGTCGAAATCCATATATCTTCCGCTTGCTTCCCTACGATACGCTCGACGCGTTCTTTCATTTCACGTGCGGCTTTGTTTGTAAAGGTAATCGCTAAAATGTTCCACGGGGCAACGTCCTTTTCCGCCATTAAATAAGCGATGCGATGCGTTAACACGCGCGTTTTTCCACTTCCTGCTCCCGCCATAATTAACAGCGGACCCTCTGTCGTTTTCACCGCCTCTTTTTGTTTTTCATTTAATCCTTCCAACAGTATATGTGCCGACATACTCATTTTCCCACCACCAAAACATATGTTCTCTTTTTTATTCTCCATTTATGTTGATTTTCCTTTTACCGCTTCAACTGTTTGTAATGCCATTTGTAAATTTGTATAAATGGCGTTTCCAACAACAACCGTATCTGCCCATACCGCCATTTCTTTCGCTTGCTCTGGTGTATGAATGCCACCACCATAAAATAAACGTGTGCGACTTAGCGTTCGCTTCACTTTTTCTACAAGCTCCACATCCCCGTACCGCCCACTATATTCCATATAAAAAATTGGGAATTGATATATATGTTCTGCCATTCGAGCATACGCAATCACATCTTCATCTGTTACATTTGTTCGCGCACTTGTTAACGATGCCGCCTTACATTCCTCGTTTAAAATACAGTATCCTTCAACAAACAGTTCTTCCCAATTGATTAAATCACCAAACTGCTTCACCGCTTCGTGATGCAAATCAATTAACCAAGTTAGATCTCGACTATTAAGTACCATCGGGATAAGGTAATAGTCAAACCCGGGTGTAATCGCCTCAATATTTGACACTTCTAGCGCACACGGGACAGAAAACCGACGAACGCGCGCAAGCAAATCGATGACGTTTTCAAGCGTCACACCGTCGGTTCCGCCAACAATAACCGCATCCGTACCTGATTCACATACTTGTTCTAACTGCTCATCTGTTATATCTTTATTCGGATCTAATTTAAACACATGTCGCCACGTTGTTATCTCATTCATTTTTTTCACCTCATCTCATTATAACAAAAATCATAGCAAAAAATCGTAAAAAGAAGCTGACTCATTGTGAGCCAGCCTCTTCCTGTTGTTCATTATAAATGCGATCAAGTGCCATCGCATACGCATCATTTCCATAGTTTAAGCAACGCTTGACGCGCGAAATCGTCGCTGTGCTTGCCCCTGTTTCTGTTTCAATTTTATGATACGTATATCCTTCGCGCAACATACGAGCTACTTCCAAACGTTGTGCAAGCGCTTGTATTTCATTGACCGTACATAAATCATCGAAAAAACGATAACATTCTTCTAAATCTTTCAATGACAAAATGGCACGAAATAATTGGTCAAGCTCTCTGCCTCGCAATTTATTAATTTGCATATACGTCCCCCTATTCATATTGTACTTGTTCGAGATTTGGAACGACTTGAATCCATGTTTTCCCTTGGATAAATCCGAGCGGAACACCGCTTTTGTAAGGGAGAAGGCGCCCCTCAACATTTTTCCACTCTACTTCCTGTACTGTTCCTTTTTGGAATAAGTATCCTTTTCCACCTGATGTAAAGTCGATTTCTCTTCGACCATAGTCATCAATAATTCGATGTATCGCTTCAATCACAAACACATTTTCTACCGCAATCGGTGTATTCGTCTCCCGATCTACCGTCAGCTCATCGCCGCTCGAACGAACGTATTTCGTTCCGTCATATGCATAATGAACGTGGGCATACGATCGTTTAGAGTACACCACATCAATATTCGTTGCTTTTACAGCATTCGTCAAGTCGTTTGTAAAAAAAGGTAGCGGTTTGACTTCTTCTTCGAAAGCATAGCCGTTTTTTTCGGCACCTTTTTTAATATGTTCAAAGGAAATATACGAGTTGTGTGGTGCCTTTCGTGTATGATCGCGCCAAAATAGTGTTCCATCATAAAATAAACCATTTACGTAATCTGTAGCACCAGACTTTAATAACGTTTGCGCTTCCGGACTCCATCCGTGACATACGTATAACGCATGAAAACCGTTGCTTAGGTGAACAAAATAATCTCTTGCGCTTCGAACAGGCCCGATGGTATCAGGTTGTTCGCTTTGGTAAATCGCTAACAGCCGTGTAATATCTCCTTCTGCAAGCACTTCATACACGATGTCTGCTTTGTGTAACCCCGATTGTGGCCGTGCAGCAGGATAGTTATTGATCATCACTGCCACCGCGCGTTGCATCGTTTTTTCATTTGTTGGCATGCCTGTTAACGGAAACATCCAAGCTATGTCTTTTGTTTTTGGTTCATTTTTTTGTTCAACGGTTGTTGGTGGGGATTCCTTTTCTTTTATGTTTGACTCTATACGTTGACATCCGATGCTCAATAAAAACACCGTCATGATCATCAACAGAAAAAATAGTCGTTGCAACATGAACCCAACCTTTCATCTTCCATCCCTTTTATATTTTAACGCATTATTGTTGGAAAGAGTACTGTTTTATGCATCACATCGTAAATTCCTTTCGGTGTAATGCGAACATAAGGTAAATGTGTTGACGATAAAAAAAGCAGTGTGTAAATTGGATCAACAAACGTATAACCGCGTTCCCGTAACAATTCTCCAAGTTTTTTTTCTTCTTCCATCAGCTCTCTCATTGGTTTCGCTGACATTAATCCACCTAGCGGAAGAGGAATTTCATGAATGACTTCCCCTTGCTCACATAAAACGATACCGCCTCCGATTTGTTTCATCCGTTTAAAGGCAAGCAATAGATCACGCTTACTTTTCCCGATCAAAATAATGTCTCCCGTATTCGAATACGAGCTAACAAGTGCTTGCACATGTGTAGCAAATCCTTTTAATACGGTGTTTACACGCCATTTTCCATTACGATCAATAAGCATTAAAAAGCTTTCGTCGTGATCGACAGATAACTCATCCGATGATGTATCAATCGAAATCGAATATGGCTTAATAATGACCGAGTTTTCCATATACATGCCTAATGGCATCGAAAACTGCAAATCATCCATCTGTAAATCCCAAGACAAAGAAAGCGGTGCAAGACCATGTACGTCCCATTCCATCGTTGAGAAAGCATGAACAGGAACGCCATCACGTTTTACCCATTGTCCGCTTGCTAAAACAGAGATCGGTGTCGGATTGGAAGCATGTTCAAGAATATTAATGTGTGCAATACGCCCTGGTGTAATGCTTCCGTGCAAATGATCGATATTATAATAACGAGCGACGTTCCATGTGGCCATGCTATATGCATCAATATCGCTTACTCCTTCTTGTAATGCAATGCGAATCATTTCGTCGATCATTCCATTTTCATAAAACGCAGGTGTTGAGCCATCTGTCGTAAACATGCAATGATCGTAATGATGAATGCCGCATTGTCTCATTTCTTTAAGCAACGTCGGCAAATCAGGGCGAATGGACGAATGACGCAATGATACGGTATATCCTTGCATTAAACGCTTATACACATCACTTCCAGTCATCGCTTCATGGTCAGCATCCGCGCCAAACAGTTTCATTTTCGTTAACGTGCGATCTGAAGCTCCCGGAAAATGACCTTCCACTTTTTTACCGAGCTTTTTCGCTTCTTGCATCCAATGAAGAATGAAATCATCCCCTTCTAACAGTTTTGGCCATCCTGTTAGTTCTCCGACCTGCAAAACCGCATCATTTTCAAGCCAACCTTTCATGTTTTTATATGAAAAAAGGTGTTCTTCTCCGTCCATTTCTGTTTGTGGATCAAGTCGGCACCACCAATACATCGTGACAGGTTGTTTTTCCATAGCTACCAAAAAAGAAAACGCTTTCTTTTTTATCAACTGTAAAAAAAGAAATAAATTGTCGTTAATGAGTGTCGTTGTTCCAAATTGAGCTGCATATTCCGCTAACGTCTGGGGATTATATAACTGAAACGGATGAGCATGAGGCTCCATATAGCCAGCAACAAGCACTTGATTCGAGCAGTCCACTACTTCGCATGAATCGAGTTGCTTCGGTTTATTCGGACCGACGTATACAATTCGATCATCGCAAATCCATATGTTCCCTTTCACCCATTGACGTATGTATGGGTGTAAATATGTGGCGTTCAGCAGCACTTTCGTTGGCGCTTGTTTTCCATCAACAATCGCAACGTGCCTACGAATTTGTTCGCTTTTCCATCGATACCGTTTTTCCATCATGATCGCTTTCCTCCTAAATCGTACCATCGTCTATTCACATTTTAACGGATGAAAGCGAAATTCACAAACAAAAAGGAGGAATAACATGAAACAAAACATCGGTATTATTAACGCGATGATTCGCATTACATGCGGGTTTACTATGCTTGCTTGGGCAACAGCCAATCTTTCCCGTAAACCGTGGCGCGAATCGTATATATGGCTCATTATGCTCGCTGCGATGAAAATTGCAGAAGGTATTGTTCGCTTTTGTCCTGTGATGGCGTTGTTTGAACGATATCAATGCCATTGTGAAAAAGATCGTGAACAAGAGAAAGCGATTCCTATTGAACCGGTCAACCCTTCGTAACAATAACCCCCTTGTATTCGTACAAGGGGGTAAAAAGGAGAGAGCACATATGATTGCAGAATATATAACAGATACGTTCTTCGTTCTCATTCTTCTCATTGGCAGTCTCGTTGCCCTTAGTTTTGTATACGTTCGCAAGCGGCGTGCGCGATAGCTTTATGGCCGATATCGTGACGATAAAACAGTTGATCGCATGAAATATGCTGAATTTGTTCATACACAAGACGTTGTGCTTCTTCTAATGTCTTTCCATTAGCAACAACGAGGAGCACTCGTCCTCCATCCGTTACCCACTCACCGTTTACAAACTTTGTGCCGGCGTGGAAAATTTGTGCTTTTTTTATACGTTCTAGCCCGCGAATAACACTGCCTTTTTCATATTGTTCAGGGTACCCTTTCGCCGCTAAAACAACCCCAATCGTTGTTTCGTCACTCCAATGTAACGTAATCGGTTGATCTTCTAATAACGAAACAATCACTTCAACAAGATCGTTTTGTAGCCGTGGTAAAATGACTTGTGCTTCAGGATCGCCAAATCGCGCATTAAATTCAATCACTTTTGGTCCTTCTTCTGTAGCAATTAATCCTGCATATAAAAATCCTGTAAATGAACATCCTTCTTGCTTCAAAGCCATTGCTGTCGGCTTCACAATTGTTTCAACCGCTTCATAAACCGTTTGCTCACTAATTTGCGGAACAGGCGAATACGCGCCCATTCCTCCCGTATTTGGACCTTGATCGCCATCAAATGCTCGCTTATGATCTTGGGCGATAACCATCGGATACACGTGCTCCCCGTGCACAAACGCCATCAACGAAAATTCTTCACCTTGTAAATATTGTTCAATGACAACTTGTGCACCTGCTTCATCAAACTTTTTCGCAACCATCATGTCATGTAACGCGCCAAGCGCCTCTTCCACTGTCATGGCCACCGTGACACCTTTTCCAGCCGCAAGTCCATCCGCTTTAATAACAATCGGTGCACCTTGCTCTCGTACATAACATACAGCGTCATCATAATTTGTAAATGTCGCATAGTTCGCTGTCGGAATGTTATATTTTCTCATAATTTCTTTCGCAAACGCCTTGCTTCCTTCAATGAATGCCGCTTGTTGTTTCGGACCAAAAATACGCAATCCTTCACTTGCAAAACGATCGACAATACCTGCTAACAGTGGAGCTTCCGGACCAACGATTGTTAAATCGATCGCTTCTTTTTTCGCCCACTGAGCTAGCGCTTCAACATCCGTTTCCGAAATCGGAACGCGCGTAGCAATCGAAGCCATTCCGTCGTTTCCCGGCGCGACATATACGCGAGTAACAAGCGAGCTTTGGGCTACTTTCCATACAAGCGCATGTTCTCGACCACCGCGCCCGATAATGAGCACTTTCATCGTCCGTCGCCTCCTTTAATGTTTAAAATGGCGTACTCCTGTAAATACCATCGCAATGCCGTACTCATTTGCTTTTTGAATCGAATCTTCATCGCGAATCGAACCACCCGGTTGAATAATAGCTGTGACTCCCGCTTGGGCAGCCACTTCAACTGTGTCACTCATCGGGAAAAAGGCGTCAGAGGCTAATACTGCACCTTTGGCATTCCCGCCTGCTTGCTCAATGGCAATTTTCGCTGCTCCCACACGATTCATTTGACCAGCGCCAACACCAATTGTCATCCCATCTTTCGCTAACACAATCGCATTTGATTTCACATGCTTCACAACACGCCAAGCGAACGTTAAATTCGCCCATTCTTCTTCTGTCGGCTGTCTTTCAGTCACAACTTGAATGTTCGCATCATTAATCGTGTATATATCTTCATCTTGAACAAGTAATCCACCGCGCACCGATACGAAAAATGGTTCTTGTTTCCGTTCTGATTGAAAATCAACAGTTAATAGACGAATATTTTTCTTTTTCGTTAAAATCGCAAGTGCTTGTTCTGTGAACGACGGAGCGATAACAATTTCTAAAAAAATGTCATGTAATTTCGCAGCTGTCTGTTCGTCAACCTCGCGATTAAGCGCCACGATGCCGCCAAAAATGGACGTTGGGTCGGCTTCATAAGCTTTTTGAAACGCTTCTGCAATCGTTTCACCGACACCCACTCCGCACGGATTCATATGCTTCACTGCTACCGCTGCTGGCTCAGTAAATTCCGCAACAATTTGCAACGCTGCATTGGCATCATTAATGTTGTTATATGACAGTTCTTTTCCGTGTAGCTGCTTCGCTGCCGCAATAGAAAACGGTGAGCTGAGCGGTCTTTCGTAAAATGCTGCCGTTTGATGTGGATTTTCCCCGTATCGCAACGATTGTTTTTTCACAAAAGTCATCGTCATCGTTTCTGGATATGTTTCTCCGACGACATTTGTCAAATATTGCGCAATCATTGCATCGTACGCTGCGGTATGACGGAACACTTTAGCCGCTAACGCTCGTCTCGTTTCTAACAATACTTCGCCATATTGTTTTAACTGTTCAATGACTACATCATAATCAGCAGGATCGACAACAGCTGTGACGTAAGCATGATTTTTCGCTGCCGCTCTAAGCATTGTCGGACCGCCAATATCAATCTGTTCAATGGCTTCCATCAACGTCACGTTCGGCTTTGCGATCGTTTCTTGAAATGGATATAAATTCACCACAACAAAATCGATCGGCGTGATGTTATGCGCTTGCAGTTGCTGTTGATGTGTTTCGTCATCTCGAACAGCTAACAGACCGCCGTGAATGTTTGGGTGCAATGTTTTGACCCGTCCATCTAAAATTTCTGGGAAGTTTGTGACATCAGAAATGCTTGTCACAGGAATTCCGTGTTCTGCTAATACACGCTTCGTCCCACCTGTCGAAATAATTTCCACTCCAAGCTCAGCTAGTTGCTTGGCGAATGTAACAATTCCTTTTTTATTTGAAACGCTAATAATCGCTCGCTTTTTCATCCTTCGTACTTCCTTTCCCCATCAGCAATTGTTGAATGACTTGTGGATACAACGTATGTTCAATCTCATGAATGCGACGCTCAACACTTTCTAACGGCTCTCCGTCATCAATATATAGTGCCCGTTGCGCAATAATTGGTCCGGTATCCATTCCTTCATCAACGTAATGCACGGTGACCCCCGTCACTTTCACGCCATAACGGTATGCTTGACCAATTGCATCTTTACCCGGAAACGCCGGCAAAAGAGAAGGGTGGATGTTTATAATTTTGTTCGGATATGCCTGTAAAAGCGTCGAACCGATGAGCCGCATATAGCCCGCAAGAACGATCCAGTCAATTTCTTTTTGTTGTAGTTGTTGTAAAATCTCACGTTCAAACTGTTGTTTTGTTTCGTACTGTTTAGGGTTAAAAACAAATACCGGCACGTATTCACGAATGGCTCGTTCAATCACTTTGGCATGCGGTCGATCACATACGAGAAGCGCTACTTCTGCTTGAATATCTCCTTTTTTTACCGCATCGATAATCGCTTGAAAATTCGTTCCGCTTCCCGACGCAAAAATAGCTATTCGCTTCATTCGATTTTTCCCCCAGCAAACGATACACCTGCTCCCTCTTTGATCCGACCGATGATATATACTTTCTCTCCGCACGATTCAAGCAACTGCACAACGTCTGGCACAACATCGCTATCGATAGCTAGCACAAAACCGATTCCCATATTAAAAATATTGAACATTTCCATTCGTTGTAGTTGTCCATGTTGTTGTAAAAAGTTAAAAATCGGCGGAATCGGCCATGAACCGTAGTCTATTTCGGCTTGTAATCCCTTTGGCAACATACGTGGAATGTTTTCGATAAAACCGCCCCCCGTAATATGTGCCATTCCTTTCACACGAAATTGTTTTAATGCCTCAAGTACCGATCGGACGTAAATGCGTGTAGGCGTTAACAACTCCTCGCCAAGCGAGCGAGAAAACGGTTCATATATATGATTTAACTGTAAATGAGCATCTTTTATAATTTTTCTAACAAGCGAATATCCATTACTATGCAAACCACTTGAAGCTAAACCGATTAGCACATCGCCAGGGACAATCGCCTCACCTGTCACAAGCTTTTCTTTTTCTACCACACCAACTGCAAAACCAGCTACATCATATTCATCTTCACCGTACATGCCTGGCATTTCTGCTGTTTCCCCTCCAATGAGCGCACAGCCTGCTTCGATGCAACCATCAGAAATTCCTTTTACAATATGCTCGATTTTTTCAGGTACTGCTTTTCCGCAGGCGATGTAGTCAAGGAAAAAAAGCGGCTCTGCCCCTTGTACGACAATATCATTCACACACATCGCTACACAGTCGATTCCGATCGTATCGTGCCGATCTAAAGCGAACGCAAGCATCAATTTCGTACCTACTCCGTCCGTTCCTGATACAAGCACAGGTTGTTTGTACCCGAGCGAAGATAGATCAAACATCCCGCCAAAACCGCCTAAACTTCCTAATGCACCCATTCGGGCTGTTTTTGCGACATGTTTTTTCATCCGCTCTACAGCTTCATAACCAGCTTCAATATTCACACCAGCTTGCTTGTACGCATGTGCCAACGTGCTCCCCTCCTATCTTCGTCGGATATTGTCCTGTAAAACAAGCTAAACATTGCCCACAGTTTGTGGAATCGTTCGGTCTTCCAATCGCTTGCAAAAGCCCTTCTTGGCTTAAAAATGCAAGGGAGTCCGCTTCAATGAGTTGTCGAATTTGTTCGATGGTATGATTAGCTGCAATCAGCTCTTCTTTCGTTGATGTATCAATACCATAAAAACATGGATGCGTAATTGGTGGGGAGCTAATGCGCACATGCACTTCCGTTGCTCCTGCCTCACGAAGCATGCGTACAATACGCTTGCTCGTCGTTCCACGCACAATAGAGTCATCAACCATGACGACTCGTTTCCCTGCTACAACCCCTTGAACAGGCGACAATTTCATTTTTACCCCTTGTTCCCGAAGTGATTGCGACGGTTGAATAAACGTCCGTCCAACATACCGATTTTTAATTAACCCTAACTCGTATGGAATACCTGTTGCTTCCGCATAACCAATGGCTACCGAAATACTTGAATCCGGTACGCCAGTGACGACATCTGCTTCAACAGGTGCTTCAAATGCTAATCGCTTCCCAAGATTTTTTCTCGCGGTATGAATGTTAATGCCATCCACATTACTATCCGGACGAGCGAAATAAATATATTCCATACTGCAAATGGAGCGAGCGACTTTAGGGGCGAAACGTTCAGAACGAACACCTTGCTTATTGATCATAATGAGCTCCCCCGGTTCCACTTCTCGCTCGTATGTGGCACCAATGACATCAAACGCACACGTTTCCGACGCCACAACGTACGCCTCGCCTAAACGTCCAAGCGATAAAGGACGAAAGCCATGTGGATCAAGAGCGATATACATTTCTGTTTCCGTTAAAATTAAAAAGGCAAAAGCGCCACGTAAATGCGTCAACGCTTCTTTAATCCTCTCTTTTAAAATTGGTTCGTCGCTACGCTTAATTAAATGAGCGAGCACTTCTGTATCAGACGTCGTTTGAAAAATACTTCCTTGTTGCTCTAAACGAAAGCGCAACTCATCAGCATTGACTAAATTTCCGTTATGCGCGAGCGCCAAACTACCACCTTGAGAACGGAACAAAAGCGGTTGAACATTCGTATATCCGCCCCCACCAGCAGTAGAGTAACGGACGTGGCCGATCGCAGCCATGCCCGTTAATTGTTCTAGTTCACCGCGACTAAATACTTCTGTGACTAAACCAAGTCCTTTATGAAATTGTAACGTTCCGTTGCCTCCAACAACAATTCCTGCTCCTTCTTGTCCACGATGTTGTAAACTGTGCAATCCGTAATACGTCAACGTTGCTGCTTCCTCATGTCCCCAAATGCCAAAAATCCCGCACTCTTCATTTAATCCTTTGATTTCAGCAAGCATGGAATAGCTCCTTTCCATACATTTCGCATTGTTTCTACTGGAACATGGAGAATGCATGTATCCCCATTTGTCACATGAAGCGTTCCATCGTTTGTCACTTCTCCGATACATACTGCTTGAACAAGCTGTTCAAACGCTTGTTGATGTTCCCTTTTCACAGAGACGACAAAGCGTGATTGCGTTTCGCTAAATAGCTCCGAAACGACATCGCCTTGAATGGTCACATGCGCCCCTAAACCTTGTGCGCTCATTAGACATTCCGCAAGTGCAACCGCTAAGCCTCCTTCTGATACATCGTGTGCTGATGCCACAACCCCAGCTCGAATCGCAGCGAGAAGCTGTTGTTGTCGTTTCGCCTCCACATGTAAATCAATCGTTGGAGCCTTTCCAAAAATGCGACCTGTTAGCCATTTTTGTAACTCACTTCCGCCAAATTCTTGCTTTGCTTCCCCAATGACATAAATGAAGTCACCAGGTTGTTTAAACGATTGTGTTGTCACATGGCTCATATGTTCAACGATGCCAACCATGCCGACAATCGGTGTCGGATAAATGGCTTCGCCGTTCGTTTCATTATAAAGGGATACATTTCCGCTAATAACAGGCGTTTCTAGCACACGACACGCTTCGCTCATTCCTTCTACCGCTTTTTCAAGTTGCCAAAAAATTTCCGGTTTCTCTGGACTGCCAAAGTTTAAACAATCGGTAACAGCAAGTGGCTGGGCACCGGAACAAACGATGTTGCGTGCTGCTTCTGCGATCGCAATTTTCCCACCGACTTCTGGATCTAAATATACGTAACGGGAATTACAATCGGTTGTCATCGCTAGCGCTTTATTTGTGCCACGAATGCGTAAAACAGCTGCATCAGATCCTGGAGCAACAACCGTATTTGTTCGCACCATATAATCGTATTGCTCATACACCCATTCTTTACTTGCGATCGTTGGCTGACTTAATAGTGCAAGTAGTGTTTCTTCGTAATTGTCAACTGTCGGTGTGTATTGTATCGTTTGAAACTCGCGATAATACGCTGGTTCTTGCGAAGGTTTATGATAAACAGGCGCATCTTTGGCAAGCGCATCAACCGGGATTTCAGCAACGACTTCTCCGCGATGATACAACCGCAACATATGATCATCTGTTACACGACCAATCGCTTTCGCCTCAAGTCCGTATTTTGCAAATACATCTGCAATTTCTTGTTCACGACCTTTTTGAACGACAAGAAGCATACGTTCTTGCGATTCAGACAGCATCATTTCATACGGTGTCATTCCCGTTTCACGCTGTGGCACGAGATCTAAATTCAGTTCGATCCCAGAACCTGCTTTGCTCGCCATTTCTGCTGACGAACTTGTTAAGCCAGCAGCTCCCATATCTTGCATCCCAACAAGCGCATCGGAATGAATGACTTCTAAACAAGCTTCAAGGAGCAATTTTTCCATAAATGGATCTCCGACTTGCACAGCTGGACGTTTTTGTTCAGATTGTTCCGTTAATTCCTCCGATGCAAATGTCGCTCCGTGAATTCCGTCACGCCCCGTTTTTGCCCCGACATACATAACCGTATTTCCAACGCCTGATGCGATTCCTTTTTGAATATCTTCATGGCGAATAAGCCCAACGCACATCGCATTTACAAGCGGATTTCCTTCGTATGCCGCATCAAATTGCACTTCACCGCCAACGGTCGGAATGCCGACGCAATTTCCGTATCCAGCAATGCCTGCGACAACGCGCTCAAATAAATATTTCACACGCGGTAACGTTAATTCGCCAAAACGAAGCGAGTTTAATAATGCAATTGGTCGCGCACCCATTGAGAATACATCGCGAATAATTCCCCCAACACCCGTGGCAGCCCCTTGATACGGTTCAATCGCAGACGGGTGGTTATGGCTTTCAATTTTAAACGCTACCGCTAATCCATCCCCGATATCTACAATGCCTGCACCTTCTCCTGGCCCTTGGAGCACATGCTTTCCTTCTGTCGGAAACTTTTTTAATACAGGTTTCGAATTTTTATAGCTGCAATGTTCCGACCACATGACAGAGAAAATGCCCGTTTCTGTATAATTTGGCGAGCGCCCAAGAATACGTTCCACCATCGCAAATTCTTCGTCTGTTAATCCCATTTCACGATATAATTTTTGCTCTTTAATTATTGCTGGACTTGGCTCAAGTAGTAACGACATGCGCGTCCCTCCAATATGTCACAATTGATTGAAATAGTTTTAATCCGTCAGCTCCTCCAAGCAATTCATGAACAGCTCGTTCAGGGTGTGGCATCATCCCGAGCACGTTTCCTTTTTCATTCACGATGCCTGCAATGTTATGCAAACTACCGTTTGGATTTTCTCCCTCGTATCGAAAAACGATTTGGTTATTGGCAATGAGCTGTTGTAACGTTTGTTCATCACAATAATAGTTTCCTTCGCCGTGCGCAATCGGAATCGTAATGATTTCTCCACGTTCGTATTGAGACGTAAACATCGTTTCATTATTTTCAACACGAAGCTTTACCGGGCGGCAAATAAACGTTAACGTATTGTTGCGTCGCATCGCCCCTGGAAGAAGCCCTGCTTCGAGTAAAATTTGAAATCCGTTACATACACCTAAAATCGGCTTTCCGTCATCGGCTGCTTTTTTGATCGCTTTCATCACGTTAGAAAAACGGGCAATCGCTCCAGAGCGTAAATAATCACCATATGAAAAACCGCCCGGTAACAGAATCGCATCAAACTCATCTAAACAATGTGCGTCATGCCAAACGTATTCCACTTCTTCTCCTAATTCATCCGAAATGGCATGATACATGTCGATATCACAGTTTGAACCTGGAAATACAACGACCGCAAATTTCACTGAACGACGACCTCCTCAATCTCATAGCGATAATCTTCAATGACTGTGTTCGCTAACAATTTTTCACACATTTCCTTCACGATTGCATCAATATCGCGGTCGCTTTTTTCCACGATCAACTCCATAAACTTTCCAATCCGTACATCTTGTACTTCACGATAGTTTAAGCTATGCAATGCCCCTTTCACAGCATTGCCTTGTGGGTCTAATACGTTTTCACGCAATGTGACATACACTTTTACTTTGTACATGATAATCCTCCTAATCTTTGTAACAGTTTCGTATATGTTTCTGTTAAGTCGCCTAAATCGCGGCGAAATACATCTTTATCAAATTTCTCTTTCGTGTGTACATCCCATAATCGACACGTATCTGGGGAAATTTCATCCGCTAACAGCACCGCTCCCGTTTCATCTCTTCCAAACTCTAATTTGAAGTCGACAAGCTGTAAGTCACATGAACGAAATAAGGAAATGAAAATGTCGTTCACGCGTAGCGCCATTTGTTTCATATGCAAAAGCTCATCGCAAGAGGCGAGCTGCAACACGGCAATATGATCTTCTGTTAATAGAGGATCGCCTAAGTCATCGTTTTTGTAGTAAAACTCTACAATCGGTTTCTCGAGTGCAGTTCCTTCCTCAAGCCCGATTCGTTTTGCTAGACTACCGGCGACAATATTGCGGACAACAACTTCGAGGGGAATGATCGTCACTTGACGCACAAGCTGTTCGTTGTCAGATATTTTACGAATAAAGTGATTGTTCACACCCGCTTCATGCAGCAAAGAAAATAGTAAACTTGTAATCTCATTATTTAGTCTTCCTTTTCCAGCAATCGTTGCTTTTTTTTCACCGTTAAATGCAGTTGCTTCATCTTTATATTCAATCCATAGTACGCGCTCTTCATTTGTCGCATATACTTTCTTCGCCTTTCCTTCATATAGAAGGTGTTGCTTTTGCATGTTCTCTCCCCCATTTATCCAGAATATTAGGAATTTTTATTATGTAGGCAAGGCATTGGCCTTACCTACTGCAAACCAAGTCGACAAAAAATCGTATCAACATGTTTTAAATGATAGTTATAATCAAAGCAATCAGCGATTTGCTCTTTTGTTAAACGGCTTGTAATCATTTCGTCCGCTTCAATTAACGAGCGAAACGGCACTTGTTTTTCCCACGCTTCCATCGCTTTCGGCTGTACGAGATCATACGCCTCCTCTCGCGTCATGCCTGTGTCAATAAGCGCAAGTAATACACGTTGCGAATAAATAAGTCCGAGCGTACGATCCATATTTTTCTTCATGTTTTCTGGGAATACAGTCAAGTTTTTCACGATATTTGTAAAGCGGTTGAGCATGTAGTCTAATGCGATCGTTGCATCCGGTAAAATAATGCGCTCCGCTGACGAATGCGAAATGTCGCGCTCATGCCAAAGCGGGACATTTTCATATGCTGTTAACATATAGCCGCGAATGACGCGCGCCATTCCTGTCATATTTTCCGAACCAATCGGGTTGCGTTTATGTGGCATCGCTGATGAACCTTTTTGTCCTTTAGCGAAAAATTCTTCCACTTCACGCGTTTCACTTTTTTGCAGTCCTCGAATCTCAACCGCAAATTTTTCAATCGATGTCGCAATTAAAGCGAGCGTCGCCATATAGTGTGCATGGCGATCACGCTGTAACGTTTGGGTTGAAATAGGCGCAGGCTGCAAACCGAGTTTTTCGCATACGTACTGTTCGACAAACGGGTCAATGTTTGCATACGTACCGACAGCACCAGAAATTTTACCAACGCGCACCGTTTCGGCCGCTTGCTTAAATCGTTCTAAATTGCGCTCCATTTCGGCATACCAGAGCGCCAATTTTAATCCAAATGTCGTCGGCTCGGCATGCACACCGTGCGTTCGCCCCATCATGACCGTATATTTATGTTCGATCGCCTTCTCCTTTAATACCAAAATAAAGTTTTCTAAGTCGCGCAATAAAATTTCATTTGCTTGTTTTAATAAGTACGATAATGCTGTATCAACAACATCGGTAGACGTAAGTCCATAATGTACCCATTTTCGTTCTTCTCCTAACGTTTCTGATACCGCACGAGTAAAGGCAACGACATCATGACGCGTCTCTTCTTCAATTTCTTTAATACGCGCAATATCGAATGAAGCATTTTGACGAATTTTTACAACATCTTCTTTCGGGATCACGCCTAACTCAGCCCAAGCTTCACAAGCTAAAATTTCGACTTCCAGCCAAGCACGAAAACGGTTTTCTTCCGTCCAAATCGCACCCATTTCTGGCCTTGTATAACGTTCAATCATACGTTCATCCTCCGATCTGTCCAAATCGCTAAGTCGTCTATTTTTCGTTGCATCGCATCGACATCTTCAACTAACCACGTGATATGTCCCATTTTCCGCTTCGGCTTTGCCTCTTTTTTTCCGTAAAAATGAACATGAGCATCACGAAATTGAGTGATATTTCGGATGACTGCATCGACATGTTCACCTAAAATATTGACCATCATTGTAGGTTTTAATAAATCGGTACTGCCAAGCGGCCAATCACAAATGGCACGAATATGTTGCTGAAATTGTGATGTGATACAACCGTTTATTGTATAATGACCTGAGTTGTGTGGTCTAGGGGCAAGCTCATTAATATACAATTGTCCGTCTTCTGTCAAAAACATTTCAATCGCTAACGTACCTACTAGTTGAAACGCTTCGGCTAACTGTTTCGCATATGTTTTTGCCTGTTCCATGATTGGTTGACTGACTCGAGCTGGGGCAATTGTTTCATGCAAAATGTTCTCGCGATGAATGTTTTCTACGACAGGAAACAGCGCCATTTCACCAGAGACACTACGCACAACGATGATGGATAGCTCTTTTACAAACGGTACCCATGCTTCCAATACACACTCACCATAAGCTAAAAGCGAACGCGCCACATGTATATCATCTAAACAACGAATGACGACTTGCCCTTTTCCATCATATCCCCCACGGCACGTTTTTAACACCGCTGGAATATCAATCTCTCGAATCGCTCGTTCTAATTCCTCTTCTTTTAGCACAAGACGATGAGGAGCAACAGGCAAACCTGCAGACTGAATAGCCCGTTTTTCTTTCCAACGATGTTGCGTAATAGCAAGCAGCTCGCTTCCTTGAGGCATATACGCCTTCTCTACTAATCGATTCAACGCATCCACATCAATATTTTCAAATTCATATGTTATGACATCACTCACTTCGGCCAACTGACGTAACGCTTCCTCATCGCTATACGAAGCAACAATTTCAATATCCGCCACTTGCGCACATGGAGATTGAGGAGTCGGATCGAGTACCGCTACAAAAAATCCCATCTCTTTTGCAGCGATCGCCATCATTCTTCCTAGCTGACCCCCGCCAATGATGCCAATCGTTTGCCCCGGAACAATCGTTTTATTCAAGTTGATCACTACTTTCCATCACTTGTTTTCGAATTGCCTCGCGCCGTGCACGTAACGCTTCCATATACGTTGGTTCATACGTTCCGATTATCGATGCAGCAAGCAGCGCGGCATTCATAGCCCCTGCTTTTCCGATCGCTACGGTCGCAACTGGCACCCCGCCTGGCATTTGAACAATAGATAACAACGAATCTAAGCCGTTCAACGTCTTAGACATAATTGGAACACCGATGACAGGTAATGTTGTTTTGGCTGCTACCATTCCAGGCAAATGAGCGGCTCCACCAGCTCCAGCGATAATGACTTTAATGCCACGCTCTTCAGCTGTTTCAGCATACGTAAACATAAAGTCCGGTGTACGGTGAGCTGAAACAACTTTTTTTTCAAACGGAATATGCAATTCTTCTAATATATCACATGCATGACGCATCGTTTCCCAATCTGATTGACTTCCCATAATGACAGCTACAAGTGGCTGCATCCGTACTCACCTCTTTTTATAATCAGAAAAAAATCCAGAACAACGCCCCTCGACCATAAGGGAAAGCATCGTTCTGGACATATTTCGCCCCTAGGGAGAAAAAAGCCAATAAGATCCTTTCCCTCATAGTCCAATAATTTACGGTTATTGGGTAGAGACTTTTGGGCCATATTCCCAAAATTATATGAGGGTTTAGTCATGTATTCACTTACTTTCATCTTACCAGTCATTTTTCAATCATGTCAACATAAAATCGAACATTTTATTAATTAAAATAATTAATGTTCGGTTTTTGATTAAAATCACCATTTTACCTTTTCATCGTATAATGAAAAGAAAAAGAAAGAGGGGGGAAACAATGGACTGGACGAAACAATGGGAAGCGTTTTTTTCTAACCCATTTTGGGGATCATCAAATGCTTTTTCTTCCCATTTTCCAGGAGTCAACATATACCGTCGTGAAAATGAGCTACTCATCGTTGCAGCTATCCCAGGTTTAGAACATGTACATGATGCAGAAGTATATGTTCACTATAATACGTTGGAAATAAAAGCAAATGTTCAATTACACTTCGAAGGATTTGAATTAATTGAGGAAGGAATAACACAAGGTCCATTTGAGCGAGTGATACAGCTTCCTTTTCCTGTAGGTGAGAAAGTAGAAGCTGTGTACGAGAATGGGTTGCTTTTTATTCAGTTACATCGCCTTATTCCGGATCATATAAAGAGAAAAGTAGAAATTAAATAAAAAATGAGCTAACCGATATTGGTTAGCTCTTCACTATGGGGGAGAGGATTGTAAAAGCGTTAAACGCAAATACATGGACAAAAAAAGTTAGAGAACAAAATCGATATGCTCTCTAACTTGCTATGTCCGCCCGGCAACGTCCTACTCTCGCAGGCGGTGTCCCGCCAACTACCATCGGCGCTGGAGAGCTTAACTTCCGTGTTCGGGATGGGAACGGGTGTGACCTCTCCGCCATCGTCACCGAGCAA
>NZ_LIOK01000013.1:0-59716 GCF_001418025.1 Anoxybacillus suryakundensis | reverse complement strand
ACTATATACATCCAATTTAAAATTTTAACCTCTGGTTCACGCAGTACACCCGATGCGGCGCAACACCTCATCCGGGTGTTGTAGAACGTACTGTTCAAAGCGAGTAATGGATTGGGCAATGTCGTTTTGATCCTTGTGAAAAACGTTGGCAATCACCTCATCTTTCAACCACTTCCATAACCGTTCAATCGGGTTCAACTGTGGAGAATACGGCGGCAAAAAGATGAAATGAAAAGCAGCACCTTCCTCGCCATCAAGAAAGGCTTGCACCATCTTGGCATGATGAATGCGCGCATTGTCTAACACAAGCACGAGGAATCGATCGGCATATTTCTCTTTCAATCGGCGCAAAAAGTCCAGGAACGTTTCGGCATTGGCGGATGATGCACGATGAGACACCACATCGCCTTGTTGAACATCGACGGCACCAAAAATGGACACATGGTCATGGTGACCGTAGCTTGGCACTTGTTTTTGATTCCCTACTTCTGCCCATGTCGTACGCAATGCTTGATAGGCACGAACATGTGTCTCATCCACATAAAACAGCATGGCATTCTCGGTAATTAGTTTTTTTTATAAATTCAAGTTCTTTTTGAAAGGCAGCTTGACGCTTGGCGTCTCCTTTGACCAGCTTGTAAGTCGGACGTGTCCATGACAAACGAAGACGATGCAACAACTTACGAATGCCTTCACGTGACATGGAAACGCCATAGGTTTGTTGAATGTAAGATTGTAAAATGCGCGTGTTCCATGATGAAGCGATGCCCCAGCCAGCATCCACAGGTGTAGTAGTTAACACGAGTTGTCTGATTTCTTGTTGTTGTTCTTCCGTAAGAAATGGCACACGACCAGGCGGCAACCGACGATCGAGTAGATGATCGAGCCCACCTTGATTAAAACGTGCAACGTAGAGGGCAACCGATTGACGGCATACGTTGACCATTTTCGCGACATCTTTACCGAGGTGACCTTCCATGACGAGACGAACAGCGGTCACCCGAACGCGAAGCGAAGCATCTTTGATTTTTCGTTCTTGTTTCCGAAGTGTTCGAGGCGTCCAACCGTGATCATTTGTGATTTTCAAACGTTTCATGCCAATTCCGCTCCTTTTGTATAGAAATATTTAGGAGCAGTATAGCCATGAAAAAAGGTGTTCATACAGAAGTCATCGTTTTAAAGTGCATGTATATAGAAGCGAAAATTGATGTTCTCCGACAAGAGACGAACGCACGATTTCAACAGGTAAACGAGAAAATGGATCTTCTTGATCTATCAGACACGCAAGAAACGGTTGATTTGCTTTCTCCTAAAACACTTCAACATGAACGAAAACTTCATCTTTTGTCCAGACAGTCGTAAAATCCATTGACATCTTCATTTTTTTGTTTCATAATTCTGAAAAAGAACATATGTGGAATAAGGCACGGGACGAGTAAACTAGTGAAACATGCAAGGGAGTGGAATCCATAGGCTGGAAGGTTCCTCATGGGCAGCTAGTTGAACCTACCCTATACGGCCGCTTATGCAAACATAAGCCGTTCCCCCAACGTTACAGGGCAAGAGGTGGGCGCATTGCGCCAAAAAAGGTGGTACCGCGGGAACGACGCTTTTCCGTCCTTTTCTATAAGGGCGAAAAAGCGTTTTTTTATTTCAAGGAGGTGAAAAGGTGAAAAAAAAGCGAATCGTTGTCAAAATTGGTAGCAGTTCGTTAACCGAAAAAAATGGCACACTTTCAGAACAAAAGCTTGTTGAACATGTCGAAGCACTTGCTTATATGAAGCAATTAGGACACGATATCATTCTTATCTCATCAGGTGCCGTAGCAGCCGGATTCGGTTTACTTGGGTATCGTTCACGCCCGAAGGCACTCGCTGCAAAACAAGCAGCGGCAGCAGTCGGTCAAGGCTTGCTTATGCAAACATACATTTCCGCCTTTCGTTCGTTCGATATTGTCACAGGGCAGTTGTTGTTAACGCGTGCAGATTTTTACGATCGCGAGCGGTTTCGTAACTTATTTGCGACAATTTCTACATTGTTAGAACGTGGCGTTCTTCCAATTATTAATGAAAACGACTCAATTTCAGTGGAAGAGTTGACGTTCGGAGATAACGATTTATTGTCCGCGCTTGTAGCCGGTTTTTTGCATGCTGATGCTCTTATTATTTTAACGGACATTAATGGGCTATATGACAAACATCCAAATCACCCTGAAGCAAAAAAATATCATTTTCTCTCGGAAATGACTGACGAGCTTATCGAACAAGCTGGCGGTAGCGGATCAGCGGTTGGAACGGGGGGAATGAAATCGAAGCTACTTGCCGCACAAAAAGCTCTTTCTTTTGGTGTCAGCGTCTTTATCGGGACAGGAACAGGAAAAGAAAAAATCAAACATATCTTAGAAGGAAAAGGCGACGGGACGTATATCGGCTCTCCTTTTCAAGAACAGATGCAAATGCGCAAACAATGGATTGCTTATCATTCAAAAGTGTCCGGAACAATTGAAATTGATGAAGGAGCAGAAAATGCCCTTTTACATAAAGGAAAAAGCTTGTTGCCTGCTGGCGTAATCAATGTATTCGGTTCATTTCAAGCGCTTGATGTTGTCAATATTGTGAATCAAAAAGGTGAGGTGATCGCCAGAGGGCAAGTATATTATGCTGCCGACGATTTAGCAAAAGTAAAAGGGCTTGCAAGTGAAGAAGCAAAACGATACTCCTTCCACCGCCGACCAGAAGTCGTTCATCGCGATAACTTAGTATGTTTTAAAAAAACAACAGTCCAATAAACACGAAAAGGAGCGAAAAAAATGAACGAATTACTTACAAAAGCAAAGAAACTAAAACAAGTTTCTAAACGTTTAGCATCATTATCAACGGAAGAAAAAAACAAGGCGCTTGCGATCATCGCGGAAACACTAATTGCGCGAAAATCGTACATTTTAGAAGAGAATGAAAAAGATATGGCAAGTGGAAAAGAAAACGGGCTCTCCCCTTCGTTGCTTGACCGACTACAACTGACGGAAGAACGTATTCACCAAATTGCTGACGGTGTTCGCCAAGTGATTCAGCTACCAGATCCAATCGGCGAAACGATCGAACAATGGACGCGACCAAACGGACTACGATTGAAACAAATTCGCGTACCGCTTGGTGTTGTCGGTATGGTATATGAAGCCCGTCCAAATGTAACAGTCGATGCAGCTAGTCTTTGTTTAAAAACGGGAAATGCCGTCTTGTTGCGCGGTAGCTCGTCCGCCATTCACTCGAATAAAGCGCTCGTATCCGTCATGCAAGAAGCGTTAAAACAATCGTCAGTTCCATCCGATGCGATTCAATTATTAGAAGATACGAGCCGTGAAACAGCACAACACATGTTTCGTTTAAAAGAATATGTGGATGTTCTCATTCCGCGGGGAGGTGCTGGACTTATCCAATCGGTCGTCGAACACGCCACAATTCCTGTGTTAGAAACAGGCGTCGGCAATTGTCATATTTTTATTGACGACTCCGCCGAAAAAGAAATGGCGCTCGATATCGTCATAAACGCTAAACTACAACGTCCGTCTGTCTGCAATGCGGTTGAAACGGTCATCGTTCACGACCAATGGCCATATATAAGTGCGTTGCTTGAAACGCTGCATGAAAAAGGGGTCGAGCTGCGCGGCGACAAGCGGCTCTCGTCTACATATCCGTTCGTCCGTGAAGCGACAGAGGCCGACTGGGCGACTGAATTTTTGGCCCCGATTTTAGCGGTGAAGCTCGTCGAAACGGTCGATGAAGCCATTGAACACATTGAACGCTATGGTACAAAACATTCCGAAGCGATTATTTCTGAAACCGATGAACATGTAGAGCAGTTTTTTGCTCATGTCGATGCCGCTGTATTGTACCATAACGCCTCCACTCGCTTCACCGACGGCGAACAGTTCGGATACGGTGCGGAAATCGGCATTAGCACGCAAAAACTGCACGCCCGCGGTCCAATGGGTTTGTGCGCCATCACGACAACAAAAACGCTCGTGTATGGAAATGGGCAAGTGCGAACATAAACACCAGCCTCTATGTGGGGCTGGTTTTCTCATCCCTTACCGAATCGCTTCTAACACTTCCCTAAATCGCCTAGGCTCGCCATCCCACTTTGCTTCTTCCAATCGCAAAGAAATTGGGATATCGCAATGGATAGTCGCAAGTTTTCGCGACAAATGAAGCAAGTCGAGATGTTCGGTTATTTTTTGTTGCTGTGCTTTCGTTAAATTCGCTACGTTTGCCAAAATTCCTTCAATCGAGCCGTATTGTTGAATGAGTTTAAACGCTTGCTTTTCCCCGATGCCGCGCACACCTGGGTAATTGTCGCTTGCATCACCCATAAGCGCCTTCACATCAATCAGCTGCTGTGGTTGAATCGCTTTTTCTTCGATAAAACGGTTGAATGTATACGCCTCATAGTTGCCGATGCCTTTTCTCAACAAATAGACGGTGACATGCTCGGAAAGCAACTGAAATAAATCACGGTCTCCGGTCATAATCGAAATGCGCATCTCATCACGATATTGCTTCACAAGCGAACCGATGCAATCGTCCGCCTCGGCACCGAGCACACCGATATTCGGAATGCCAAGCATCGCAACCACTTCTTTCGCTAAATCAAACTGCGGCATTAATTCATGCGGCGGCTCGCCACGATTCGCTTTATAGTCTGGAAACCATTCCGTGCGAAACGTCGTACTTCCCATATCCCAACAACAAACGACATGCGTTGGTTGAAGTACATTTGTCGCCGCTTCGATTTGTTTCACTACCCCATATACCGCATTCGTCGGCACCCCACGGCTATTCATCATCCAACGTGGTGCTGTCGCATAAAACGACCGAAACAATAACGCCATTCCATCAATTAATAACAAATGTCCTCGTTCCATCTTCGTTGTCCTTCCTCTATGTATGCACGAAACATAGTATAACATACCCTATAAACAAAACCACCCTATGATAAAGGGTGGCTCACATGAGAAGAAACACGAATCGTTTGTTTTTTTGTTAGCTCTTCATCAACGGTTAACAGCTCTTTTTTCTCCCAGCTGACGAAGTAGTCTTCCCATAAGACGTGGCAACGATCATCCGTCACCTCTAACACAACTCCTCTCGTTCCATCCGTATAGACGACGCAGTCTCCGATATGAAACATGGCGATCACCCTAAACGGAAGACGATGCCGTAGCCGCCGCGTGGATATTCCCATTGAATGTTTTCGTACGGGCAGCCGATGCGACAGCTTCCGCATTCGTGGCATCCTTCATAGCCGACGTGCATCCGAACTTCTTCCCATTTATAGACAGACGCCGGGCAAAAAATTGTACAAATTTTATCGGGGCATTTCGTTAAACAAATGTTGTCATCAAGCACGTGAAGATGCGATTTCGTATCCGCGTTAAAACGGACTAAATATTGCTTTTCTTCAATCGTTTGCGCCTTCATCATTTCATCACCTTCCACGCTTTCATCATATCGCGTGCCAGCTTAAACTTCTGTTTCGTCGAGCCGAGATCACGCCAAATTTTTTGCTGTTTTTCCCATTTTGATGAACCGTCGACCGTAAACATTTGGCTTGCTGCGCGGTTCATCATCGGAATATATTGCTCAAAATATTGCGGGAATCTCTCAAAATGATGCGTCGCGTCTTTATATTTTTTCAAATCTTGCCCGATAAAGCTTTCCATGAGCTTCATTCGGTATTGGTCAAGCATGCTTTCGGAAAAGTCGTCTTGCTCTTTTGCCATAATGATTGTTTCTGCCGCTAACCGACCGGACGTCATCGCCATATTCGACCCTTCGCGATGAATTGCGTTGACGAGTTGCGCCGCATCGCCAACAACGAGCACCCCATTGCCTGCAACTTTCGGAATCGAATGATAGCCTCCTTCTGGAATTAAATGCGCTAAATATTCCACCGGTTCACTACCTTGAATGTACGGGCGAATCATTGGGTGGTTTTTTACATATTCAAGCAGTTCATAAGGCTTGATTTTATGCTTAATTAATCCGGATAAAAGTGTACCAACGCCGATACTAAGCGTGTCTTTATTCGTATATAAAAATCCCGTTCCTAAAATCCCTTTTGTTGCATCGCCGAAAATTTCGATCGTACAGCCTTGATTCGCTTCAAGATTAAACCGATCTTCAATGATGTCTTTATCTAATTTTAAAATTTCCATCGTCGCTAAAGCGACTTCATCTGGCCGCCATTCGCGATGAAAGCCGAGCTGCTTCGCAAGCAACGAGTTGACGCCGTCCGCTAATACGACGACATCCGCATAAATGTCGCCATCTGGTCGATCCGTCCGGACGCCAACCACGCGGCCGTTTTCGACAATACATTCGACCGCTACTGTCTCACATACAAGAAGCGCTCCTTGTTCGACTGCTTTTTCCGCAAACCATTGGTCAAACTTCGCCCGCAATACGGTAAAATTATTGTACGGTTCACGCCCCCATTCTAACCCTTTATAGCTAAACGTGACAGCCGATTCTTTATCCATCATCATAAACCGTTGTTCAACAATCGGGCGTTCTAACGGCGCTTCTTTATAAAACTCTGGAATAATATCTTCCATCATTTTGCGGTACAATACGCCGCCCATAACGTTTTTCGCGCCTGGATATTCGCCGCGTTCTAGAAGCAGCACGTTTACTCCTGCTTTTGCTAGTTCATAGGCACAAGCCGTCCCGGCCGGACCTGCACCAACGACGATACAATCAAATTTTTCAGGCATGGCGGATCTCCTCCTTCACATCGGCAGCTGCTTTTAGCTTCGGAATTTCTTCTTTGAATCGTTCGATTAACAGCGGAACGATTTCAAACGCATCGCCAACAATGCCGTAATGACATGATTGGAAAATCGGTGCGTTCGGGTCTTTATTGATGGCGATAATGAGGTCGGAATTTTGCATACCGACGACGTGTTGAATGGCACCCGAAATGCCGATCGCAAAATAAATTTTCGGCGTCACTGTTACGCCGGTTTGCCCGACTTGGTGATGATGGTCAATCCACCCTGCCTCGACGACATCACGGCTCGCCCCAACTGCACCGCCAAGCACTTCGGCTAGTTGGTGAATGAGTTGGAATCCTTCTTTGCTGCCCATGCCTTTTCCGCCAGCAACAATAATATCCGCTTCATCAATTCTCGCTTTTTTCGTTGCCTCTCTTACAATCTCTAATACTTTCGTCCGCATCTCTTCTTCGCGTAATTCAATGTGTTCTTCCACTATTTTTCCTGTTCTCGACGGATCTTGTGGTAGCGCTTTCATTACTTTTGGACGAACGGTTGCCATTTGCGGACGATATTTTTTACATAAAATCGTCGCCATAATGTTTCCTCCAAATGCCGGACGGCTCGCCAATAATAGCCCGGTGTCTTCCTCAATATCGAGTATCGTTGTGTCGGCCGTTAAGCCCGTCGGTAAATCGGTAGCGATGGCGCTTGCTAAATCTTTTCCAGATGGTGTTGCCCCATATAAAATAACTTCAGGTTTATGTTTATGACAGCAATCTAGTAATGCGCGCATATATGGTTCTGTTCGGTAATGCTCAAAAATCGGATCGTCATATACGTATACAACATCCGCACCGTATTGAAAAAGCGTTGGTGCAATTGTTTTTACACCACTACCAATTAAAACACCAGCGAGTTCTGTTTTCCGTTTATCTGCAAGCGCACGTCCCGCCCCTAATAGTTCTAGCGATACAGGTGCAACGTGTCCATCTTTCACTTCAATGTATATCCATATCCCCCGATAATCATCAAAATTCATCGCTACTCCCCCTATGAAAAAAGCTCTTTTTTCTCAAGTACAATAGATAGAAGTTCGCTCACTTGTTGTTCTTTTGTTCCTGTTAATATTTTTCCACCTTCCGGTTTTGGCGGTGCCCATACTTTTGAAACAATCGTTGGAGACCCTTTTAGTCCTAGTTGTTTGCGGTCAACATTTTCTAAGTCGTCTGCTGTCCAAATCGTTGGTTGGTATCGTGCGGCTTTAATCATGTTTGGCAAAGGTGCAAAGGAGATGTCGTTGATGTCTTTTTCTACGGTAAACAAACAAGGTAACTGCGATTTCACCACTTCATATCCATCTTCTAGTTTGCGATGAACGATCGCATACCCTTTTTCTTTATTTACTTCAACAACTTTGTTTACGCCAGTGAGAGGAGGAATATTTAAACGACGTGCAATGCCTGGCCCGACTTGTCCTGTATCCCCGTCAATCGTCATTTTCCCGCAAATAATAAGGTCAATCGGGCGTTGTTTCGCAATTTTCTCAAGCGCTTTTGTCAATGCATAGCTTGTTGCAAGCGTATCAGCCCCAGCGAATGCTCGATCTGAAATCATATACCCTTCATCTGCCCCAAACTCAATACATTTTTTGATCGCTTTTACTGCTGGTGGAGGACCCATCGTTAAAACAGATACTATTCCACCATATTTCTTTTTTAAACGAACAGCCTCTTCTACCGCATGAGCATCATACGGATTTAAAATTGCAGGTGCGCTTGCACGGTCCATCGTGTTCGTTTTCGGATTCATTTTAATGATTTTCGTATCTGGCACTTGCTTAATACAAGCTACAATATGTAGCATATATTCACCTCCAAATCCATTTAATGTATAAATATTCTAACATAATCAACAAATTCCTCGTAACAACTATCAGAAAATTTACGATTTTGTTCACAAATTTATCGTACCGTTGCACGAATGACGACACCACGACGAACCATTTCTTCAATATAGCGATCGCCCGGAACAATTTGTTCAGGTGGGTATGCTCCGCGCTTTTGAATCGTTCCATCGCCAATCATTTGGGCAACGACAGAAATGGTATATGCAGTGGAACGTGCCATGGCCGTCACATGTTTTTGGCGATCTTTTTCTGTCACCATTTCGTACTCATACACCCTTTCTTTCCCGTCTTTTTCCCCTGCTACAACGACACGCAATAAAACAACATCGTCTTTTTCTTTTAACTCCAAAAGTGGTGTGAGCACTTTCAATAATACATCGCGTGGACGTACGACTATCCCGTCTACCTCCACTTCATAATCGCGACGTGTTAGTTGTAAATCAACAAGGAGTTGAAATTTTTCCGCATGACCTGGATAGCGAATGGTTTTATATTCTAAACATTTTACATTCGGGTAGGAACGCGGCAACGTTGATGTTCCTCCTGATGTATGAAACGCTTCAAGTGGTCCGAAACGTTCAAAATAAATCGTTTCGATTTCTGATAAAGACGGTACTTGTTGTTTTTGTCCATCACGAATAATTAAGGATGGATCGGTGTAATGATCGAGTAAACCTTCAAGCGAAAAGACGTGATTGTATCCAAGCGGTGGCTCTGGTCGAAGCGGAATGCCACCAACATATAATTTAATGGTATGAACGCGATCAAGTTTACTTGCTCCATATCCTGTTAAAATATTAATCATTCCTGGAGCAACGCCTAAATCGGGAATTAACGTGACTCCTGCTCGTTTTGCTTGCTCATGTAAAGCGAGAACCCGGTCGGTCACATGTCCGATATGGCCACCTAAGTCTACGGCGTGTACACCCGTTTTAATAGCTGCTTTCGCTACGTTTTCATTAAACGTATAAAAGAGCGCATTAATAGCTACATCATGTCCTTGCATAGCAGCTTGCAATTCTTGGTCATTTGCTGCGTTCACTCGCTTTACTTTTACTTTTGTTGATGACAACGAATGTTGGATCTCTTTTGCTTTTTCTTCATCGACATCAGCAAGCGTCACCGATGACACCGCTTGCTGTTCAATTAAATCGCGTACAGCTTCTTTCCCCATTAAACCTGCCCCAAGAACAATGACATTCATCTTTCAACCTCCTCACACATCAATTTGTGCACGTTGTAATTTACCACTATAGTCAACGTAAATGCTTTTCCACTCCGTAAACACATCAAGTGCAGCTACACCTGAATCACGATGCCCATTCCCTGTTCCTTTCGTTCCACCGAACGGCAAGTGGATTTCTGCCCCTGTCGTTCCCGCGTTAACGTACACAATTCCTGTATCGAAATCGCGCATCGCTGTAAAAGCTCGGTGAATATCACGTGTAAAAATGGCACTCGAAAGTCCATAATCAACGCTGTTATTGACTTCAATCGCTTCTTCTAAACTGCGAACACATATGATCGATGCGACTGGACCGAAAATTTCTTCACGTGCAATAGTCATTGTTGGTGTGACGTTTGTAAACAATGTTGGGGCATAATAAAACCCGCCTTTATACTGATCACCTTGCATGATATAGCCTCCTGCAAGCAACGTTGCTCCTTCGTTTTTCCCGATTTGAACGTAATGATGAATTTTTTGCAATGCCTCTTGATTAATAACTGGTCCAACTTTCACTCCTTCCTCTAGGCCGTTTCCAACCGTTAATGTGTTCATCGCCGCGAGTAAACGTTCTTCCAATTGTTGTTTCACACGTTCATGAACGATAATTCGACTGCATGCAGTACAGCGTTGCCCAGACGTACCAAAAGCGCTCCATATGATCGCCTCCACAGCAAGTGAGATATCAGCATCGTCCATGACGATAATGGCGTTTTTCCCACCCATTTCAAGCGATACTTTTTTCAACTGACGGCCGCACGTTTCGGCAATTCGTTTCCCGACTTCATTGGATCCTGTAAACGAAATCACTTTGACATTTGGATGTTTAACAACCGCTTCGCCAACAATAGAACCGCGTCCATGTACAACATTGAATACACCATTTGGTAATCCGGCCTGCTCGAATATTTGCGCAAGTTGCTGTGCCATCATTGGTGTTTCAAGCGCGGGTTTCCAAACGACTGCATTTCCGGTAACGATTGCAGGAAACGACTTCCACGTTGCGATCGCAATTGGAAAGTTCCACGGAGTAATTAAACCGACGACGCCAATCGGGGCGCGAACGCTCATCGCAAACTTATTCGGCAACTCTGACGGAGTTGTATCACCAAATAACCGTCTACCTTCTCCTGCCATGTAAAACGCCATATCAATCCCTTCCTGCACTTCACCACGCGCTTCTTCAATGACCTTTCCCATTTCCATCGTTAATAGGCGAGCAATTTGTTCTTTCCGTTCCTGTAGCAACATACCGACTTTATAAAGCACTTCAGCACGCTTCGGTGCAGGAACGAATGCCCATGTTTTCTGTGCCCGTTTCGCCGCCAACACCGCCTGTTCCACATCTTGCTCATTTGAGATCGTCACTTCTCCAATACTTTCACCGTTAGCTGGATTAATAATTGGAACAAACTGCTCACTTATAGACGGCATCCATCGTCCATCAATATAGTTTAATACTTTCATTGTTTTCCTCCTCTCACTTGTTCAACTGTTAAAAATGGAGATAATACGTGCCGATCTGTTATCACTTCGATGACAGTCGGCTTATTGCTTTGAAGTGCCTTGGTGAGCGCATGTGAAAATTGTTCTCCGCTTTCTACACGTATACCATCAGCTCCGAGGCTATGTGCTACGTTTGCGAACGATATATTGCTTAAGTCTGTTCCGATGACGCGGTTTGGATAACGGAGCTCTTGGTACATACGAATCGTTCCATACATTTGATTGTTAAATACGATACTAATGATAGGAATGTTGTATCGAACGGCCGTTTCTAGTTCTTGCATCGTCATCATAAACCCACCATCCCCACTCAACGAAATGACCGAACGATGCGGATGAGCTAATTTTGCACCAATGGCTGCGGGTAGTCCATAACCCATCGCTCCTGACGTTGGTCCAATATATGTATGTTGCTGAAATTGAAAAAATAAATGAAGCCAACTTGCGAAATTGCCAGCATCATTTGTAATAATCGAGTTTGAGGGGAGAAGGTGTTGGATGTCATCAATGACACTCTCATTTATGTTACGTTTAACGGGTGAAAGCGATGATGCTTGTTCATACGCTTTTCGTCGTTCTTTTGTCCACGCCGCCCAGGTTGGTTGAAGCTTAATGGTAAGCAATCGCTGTAAAACTTCTTTCGCATCAGAAACAATTCCAATGTGTGGGGAATATGTCACACCGATAACATCGTAATCAATGTCGATATGGATGAGTTGTTGCGTTGATAATAACTTATAATCTTGTGTCGTCACTTCTGACAACCGTGTACCGATTGCTAAAACAACATCGGCTTGTTCAACTGTTTCAATAATCACTCGATGCGTTCCTAAACCGAGATGACCAACATACAGCGAATGATCGTTTGGAAATACATCATGCCGACGAAAAGACGCCATAACTGGAAGCGACCATTTTTCAGCGAACAAACGAAGAACATCGGTAGCTTTTGAACGTATAACCCCTCCACCGGCAATGACAACTGGACGCTGTGCTGACTGTAGCAATTGCTCGATACGCCCAACGTCTTCTTCGTTTGGTGCTGGTTTTGGAACAAATGTTTTAGAAAATTTGACATCATGAATTTGTTCATGAAGAATATCTTCAGGAAGCGAAACGACAACTGGACCAGGTCTCCCTGTTTGTGCGATTCGAAACGCCCTTGTTAGCAATTCTGGTAATCTTTTTGCGTCGTCAATTTCTACCGCCCATTTTGCTAGCGGGCGAAAAAACGCTTCAACATCTACCTCTTGAAATCCTTCACGTCCCCGAAACGATCGTGCAACTTGTCCTAATAATACAACCATCGGCGTTGAATCTTGCTTCGCTGTATGAATACCGATGGCAGCATTCGTCGCCCCTACCGCTCTCGTTGCCATGACGACACCAACTTTTCCGCTTGCCTTCGCATATCCTTCTGCCATAAAGGCAGCTCCGCCTTCATGACGAGCAGAAATGAGCTCGATCATCTGTTCAGAAAAAAGGGCATCAAGAATCGGCAAATAACTTTCCCCTGGCACGCAAAAAACGTGAGAAATGTCCTCGCTTTTCAAACATTGAACGATCACCTCAGCTACATTCACCACAATCCCTCCTTTCTTTTTGTATCATGTATACACAAATGAATTTGTTTTATGACCTTGCAAACAAAAAGAGGCGCATATTCGCTCCTCTACATTCGATGTACATGTTCTGTTCGTTCCATCACTTTTTTCTTTATTCGTTCGATAAAAAATGCACCAATGACCCACCATCCAATAAATATGAGCCACTCATATGGCCAGACGAGCTGCGATGGCATACCTGGCATGTATAAAACAATAAATCCGATCGACAACACGAGTGCAATCCAACCAACAGCTGGCGATTTCCCCACTTGGAATGGCCGTGGCATATTTGGTTCTTTTTTACGCAATGCGATAAATGACCAAGCAACAAGGAAATAAGCGATGATGATCGAAAAACCTCCCGCATCTACAAGCCAAACGAGCATTGGTCTGCCAAGTAGAGGAGCAAACGTGGCGAGCGTTCCAATGAATAAAACAGCGTTTGATGGTGTTTTGTATATTGGGTGAATGTGGGCAAACCATTGTGGAAGAAATCCTTCTTTTGCTATTGCATAAAGCACGCGACTACCACCGATAATAAATGCGTTCCAACTTGTCAAAATACCAGCTAATCCACCAATAATAAGTACTTTTGAAAAAAACGAACTACCTAATGCAGCTGCCATTGCATCCGCTGTTGGAAGAGATGAATTTGTTAACACATCGTCTGGTAAAATGTAAGATACCGCAAACACAACGGCGACATAAAACAAAACAGCTAGAGCGACGGACAAAATAAGAAGTTTCCCAATAGACCGTTGTGGGATTTTCATTTCCTCCGCTGTTTGAGGAATAACGTCAAAGCCGACAAACATAAATGGTGTCATCACCAACACAGCGAGCAAGCCAGCGGAACCGTCTTTAAATAACGGCTGCAAATTTGCTGTTTCTCCGTTTACAAGCGAACCACCTAAAAGCGCCATGCCGACAAGAAAAATGACAAACGTTAATACAACTTGTAAGAAAGCGGCACTTTTTACGCCACGATAGTTGATCCACGTAATAATGACGGAACCGAGCATACCAACCATCACCCACGAGGCGTTTACCTCCCACCCCGCAATCGTCCAAAGGTAACCAAATTTAAATGTTGGAAATAAATATTCAATAACGGTTGGAAGCGCAACGGCTTCAAACGCTACAACCGATAAATAACCAAGGGCAATGGCCCAGGCAGCGATAAACGAAGCTTTAGGACCGAGAGCACGCAAAACGAAATAATGTTCCCCCCCTACTTTCGGCATAGCTGATGACAACTCCGCATACGTTAAACCGACAAAAATAACGAGAATTCCCCCAATTAAAAAGGCGATGATAGCCCCGAGTGCACCTGCACTCGTGATCCACGTACCTGAGAGTACAACCCATCCCCAACCGATCATCGCACCAAATGCCAATAACAACACATCGAGTTTCGTTAGTACTTTGTGAAACTGTTGATCCATCACATGTCCCCCTTTCACATTTTTGGATGCGGTCGAATAGAAATCGTTTGATACGCTGTAAAAAACTCCATGGCCGCTTGCCCTTGTTCACGCGTACCTGAGCTTGATTGCTTCATCCCGCCAAACGGGGCTTGCGGTTCTGCACCTCCTGTTTCACCGTTCACTTGCACCATGCCCGCTTCGATATGTTCAATAAAGTAAAGCGCTTTCGATAAGTTATTTGTAAATAATGAAGCGCTTAAACCGTAAATGCTGTCGTTTGCCATGTCAATTGCTTCATCAATAGATGCTGCTTCTACAATTGACAACACAGGCCCAAATATTTCTTCTCTCGCGATGGTAGCGTGATGAGAAACAGAGTCAAATACAGTTGGCTCAATATACCAACCTATATCATCGCTAGCACCTCCTCCAACAAGCAACCGCCCTTCTTGTTTTCCGATATGGATATAGCGCTGAACGGTTTCAAATTGTCCTTTCGAAACAACCGGTCCCATCGTCACTTGATCATTCATCCCATTGCCGACACGAATGCGTTTCACATGTTCAATCACACGTTCTCGAAATACGTCCATGACTTCTTTTTCAACAAATACCCGACTCGTTGCTGTACAACGTTGTCCAGTTTGTTTCATTGCTCCTTCCACGACAAGTCGAGCAGCAAAATCGACATCTGCATCACTTAAAACGATGGCTGGATTTTTTCCACCGAGCTCAAGTTGATATTTCGCCCCACGAGCTGCCGCTTTTTTCGCAATTTCACTACCAATCGCATTCGAACCAGTAAACGTAATCGCATCAACCCCATCATGCTCAACAATCGCATCGCCGATGGAACTACCGCGACCAACAACGAAGTTTAAAACACCTGGAGGTAGCCCTGCTTCTGCAAACAATTCAACAATGCGAGCGCCAGTCGCACTTGCTTCTAGCGCAGGCTTAAATACGACCGTATTACCGTAAACGAGAGCAGGAGCGATTTTCCAGACCGGAATGGCGAGCGGAAAATTCCACGGAGCAATGACTGCGACAACACCGACAGGAACACGCTTTGTAAAAAATAAGTTTTTAGCATCAAACGATGGTAGAACTTCACCAATTTTCCGCAATCCTTCCCCGGCATAATAACGTAAAATAGCCGCGCTGCGATACACTTCTCCTTTCGTTTCAGCAAAACGTTTCCCCATTTCTTTTGTAGCCAATTGTGCCAATTCATTTGCATGTTGCTCAAATAAATAGGCGACTTTTTGTAAGTACGCGCCACGTTCTGGCGCCGCTGTTTGCGCCCATGTTTTCTTTGCTTTCACCGCAGCCAACACTGCCTCATCTACATCATGAATAGATGAACCAGCGACAACGGCAATAAGCTCTTTTTTGTCTGCTGGATTGTAGCGTTCAATCATTTCATTTCTTCCTTCGATCCATTGTCCATCGATACAATTTTTCACTTCACGCATCATTTCACCACCTTTTGTTGCACGTCTGCTAGTAAGTCGCGCAAAACCGAAAAGCCACGCTCTAACTGTTCATCCGTCATGACGAGCGGTGGTAAAAAGCGAACGACGTTACTATACAATCCAGCACTTAAAAAAATCGCCCCACGCTTCCACGCTTGAGAAACAATATATGCCGTTTGTTCTTTCGCCGGCGTTTTTTGATTACGATCAGTCACAAGTTCAATCGCGCACATCGCTCCAAGTCCACGTACGTCCCCAATAATGTCAAACTGTTGCTTCATTTCTGTTAAAAGCGTCATCATTTTTTCACCCAAATGACGGGCACGCTCAATGAGCTGTTCTTCTTCGATCACATCTAAAACGGCTAATGCAGCGGCACATGCAAGCGGACTTCCAGAAAACGTACCGCCAAGCTGACCAACTTCTGGTGCATCCATTATTTCGCTTCGGCCAACGACCGCACTAATCGGTACACCCGCCCCCATCGACTTTGACAACGTCATTAAATCAGGCGCTACTCCAAAGTGCTCCATCGCAAACATGCGACCTGTTCGCGCAAAACCCGTTTGGATTTCATCCGCAATCATGACAATGCCATGTTCATCACAAATACGACGAATGGCTTGCATAAATGTTGCGGATGGAACGACAAATCCTCCTTCTCCTTGAACAGGTTCAATAATGATTGCTGCCACGTGATCAGGTGCCACTTCAGCGACGAAAAATTGTTGCAATGCTTCAATGAGTCGTTCATCCACTTCATCTGCCGTTTGACCGTTTGCACGGTAATAGTATGGATATGGAAATTTATAAACTTCTGGTGCGAACGGACCGAACCCTTTTTTATACGGCATGACTTTACTTGTCAGCGACATCGTCAGTAGCGTCCGACCATGGTATCCCCCTGTAAACGACACAATCGCAGGACGACCCGTATATTTCCTTGCAATTTTCACTGCATTTTCAACAGCTTCTGCTCCACTATTTAAAAAGATCGTTTTTTTCGGGAAATCGCCCGGTGTTAACTGATTCAATTTTTCTGCTAATAACACATACGATTCATAAGGTGTCACGTGAAAACAAGGGTGAATAAACGCTGCTGCTTGTTGCTGAATGGCAGCGACGACTTTCGGGTGACAATGTCCGACATTTTGTACCCCAATTCCTCCAGCAAAGTCAATGTATTCGCGACCGTCTATGTCGCGAATGACCGCCCCCTTCGCTTCTTTAATAAAAATTTCTGCCACATTATACGGGGCTCGCGCAACTGCCTCTTTTCTTCGTTCCATCCAATTCGACATCATCTCTCCTCCTTCGACAAATAAAAAGCCAGTTTAATCATCGTAATGACACAATGACTAAACTGGCTGGTGCTTATGTGCTTCTCGTCGATGAGACGAGTAAAATAAGCTCCACAGTTTTTTTGCTTATTTGCCTCTATTTTAAGACAATCTTTTTCTTTTTGTCAAACTATTTTTAAAATAAAAAATATTTACAAAATAAACATGTTGTTTTATACTGAAAGTAGCTAACCCCACCAAACAACGAACCGTTTGGCTTCGGGTAGCACAACGTCACTATTTCTTAAAGAACTGTTCCGATTCGACCGACTTTTCTTTTCGAAAGGCACGCTCGAATCGTTCATGCCAGTTCCTTTCCTATATGTTTTTAGGAAGGAACTGGTTTTTTTATTATAAAAGTATGGAGGTGAACAAATGACGGGGGCTCTAGATGGCATTCGTATTCTTGATTTAACGCGCGTTCTTGCAGGTCCATATGCCACGATGATTTTAGGTGATCTTGGGGCAGATGTCATTAAAGTTGAAGCACCCGGTGGATCGGATGATACACGATTTTGGGGACCACCGTTCCAAAACGGCATGAGCGCTTACTATGCAGCTGTCAATCGAAATAAGCAAAGCATGACTGTCAATTTAAAAGAAGAAAGCGGGAAAGAAACGATTCGTCAACTCGCACAAACAGCCGATGTCATCATTCACAATTTTAAAACCGGAACGATGGAACGGCTCGGACTTGGATATGATGATTTATCCTCCATCAATCCGAAACTCATTTACTGTTCCATTACCGGATTTGGTGAAACAGGTCCATATCGCCATTTAGCTGGCTACGATTATATCATTCAAGCGATGAGCGGTTGGATGAGTATTAACGGTACAGAACAATCCGGTCCGTTAAAAGTCGGTGTCGCTGTTACAGATATTTTTACAGGTTTATATGCCGCCATTGCCGTACAAGCAGCGCTCATCGCTCGGGAAAAAACAGGGAATGGACAAAAAATTGATTTAAGTTTATTTGACTGTGCCATTAGCGCACTTGTCAACGTCGCATCGAACTATTTAATGTCGGGTGAAGTACCAAAGCCGTTAGGAAACGATCATCCGAATATCGTGCCGTATTCAACGTATGAAGCAAAAGATGGTTTGCTTGTTGTCGCTGTCGGAAACGACCGACAATTTCAAGCATTATGTGAATTATTAGAAGATCAAGCAATTGGCGCAGATGAACGGTTTCGAACAAATGCCGGTCGAGTCGCCCATCGTCATGAATTAAATCATCGCCTAAACAATGAGTTAAAAAAGAAAACACGCGCAGAATGGCAACGATTATTTGAACAAAAAAGCATTCCTTGTGGTCCTGTGCATACGCTCGATCAAGTGTTCCAACATCCGCAGACGCTCGCACGCAATATGATTATTCGCATGGATCACCCAGATGTCGGTGAGTTAAAACTTGTCGGAACACCGCTAAAGTTTTCACATACACCGGTCACATATCGATTAGCACCACCGCTCGCAGGAGAACATAACCATTTATTTATTGAAGGAGGAAGCAAACATGATGAACTTTGATTTCACACAAGAACAAGAAATGTTAAGACAAACCGTAAGAAAATTTGTTGATAAAGAAATTTTACCTCATATGAAGGAATGGGATGAACGAGGCTATTTTGATCCAAACATTTTGAAGCGTTTAGCGGAATTAAACTTAATGGGTGTATGTATCCCTGAACAATATGGTGGAATGGGGATGGATTACAATTCGTTAGCTATTGTTTGTGAAGAGCTAGAACGTGGGGATACAGCATTTCGCACCGCTGTTTCTGTCCATATCGGGCTCAATAGTTTAACGTTACTTCAATGGGGAACAGAGGAGCAAAAACAAAAGTATCTCGTCCCACAAGCAAAAGGAGAAAAAATTGGTGCGTTCGGATTAACCGAGCCGAACGCTGGTTCAGATGTTGCAGCTATTTCGACAACAGCTGTGCGTGATGGAGATGACTACATTTTAAACGGTCAAAAAACGTGGATTTCGCTTTGTGACATCGCTGACCATTTTATCGTTTTTGCTTACACAGACAAATCGAAAAAACATCGTGGCATTTCTGCTTTTATTGTTGAACGTACAATGCCTGGTTTTTCATCGCGTGCCATTAAAGGAAAGCTCGGCATTCGCGCAGGCAATACAGGCGAGTTATTTTTCGACAACGTACGCGTCCCGAAAGAAAATTTGCTTGGAGAAGAAGGAGAAGGATTTAAAATTGCCATGTCCGCGCTCGATAATGGACGATTTACTGTTGCCGCCGGAGCGTGCGGCTTAATTATGGCTTGTTTAGAGGCAAGCGTGAAATATTGTCACGAACGAAAAACGTTCGGAAAAGAAATTGGTCGTCATCAACTCGTACAACAAATGATCGCAAATATGGAAGCAGGCTTACAAATGAGCCGCTTGCTCGTGTATAAAGCAGGGTTTTTAAAAAATAAAGGAAGACGAAATACGCGCGAAACGTCGCTAGCGAAATGGATAGCGTGCGACTTTGCCAACAAAGCGGCTGACGATGCCGTACAAATTCACGGAGCGTACGGCTATTCAAATGAATATCCAGTCGAACGATATTTACGCAATTCCAAAGCTCCAGTCATTTACGAAGGAACGCGCGAAATTCATACGATTATGCAAGCAGAGTACGTCCTTGGCTATCGTCAAGACAAACCGCTCCGAAACATGCTTCCAGCTTGGGAAGAAAAATAGAAGGTGCCCAACGCACCTTCTATTTTTCTGTATGCATCTTTTCTTCTAGTTTACAATATTGTTTATACAAATCTTTTAATGCTGCACATAGCGCCTGGTTTGCCTTTCCTAAATATCCTTCGTGCAATTGAGCAAGTGGCTCGTCGATTCCATCTTTTAACGAATGACCTTTTAATAACCGTGCCACATAATCACGACCGTGCTCTGTCGCTAACGTACAAGAAGCATCAACGATGACGCCATACTTTTTATCTACTTCAGCCGTAATCGTAAGCGTATCAAACACGCTTTTTGCTGCCATTCCTGAAGGCAATCGAGCATGACCGGCAATAAATTGCGTATTCATTCCTTCCCCCCCATCATCCCTTTACTTCCTAATTATAATGGAGGCTTGTGTGATTGTTATAAACAACTTTTCGACAAAATCAGCTAAATTTTCATAATTCCGCCTGTGCTTGCGGATGTTACGAGTTTTGAATAACGTGCTAAGTAACCTGTTTTCACTTTTGGTTCAAACTCTTTCCAGCTTGCTTTTCGCTTTTCCCACTCCTCTTCTGGAACGAGGACGTCAATTGTTCGCTTCACAATATCAATGACAATATGATCCCCATTTTGTACAAAAGCGATTGGACCACCTTCAGCTGCTTCAGGGGATACGTGTCCGATGGATAAGCCTCGAGATGCGCCAGAGAAACGACCGTCCGTAATGAGTGCTACTTTCGTGCCTAATCCCATACCGACGATTTGCGATGTCGGCGCTAACATTTCTGGCATGCCCGGTCCGCCTTTTGGTCCTTCGTAACGAATGATGACGACATGGCCCGGTTGTACTTTTCCTGCCGCAATGCCTTCCAGTGCTTCCTCTTGAGAATCAAATACGATCGCTGGTCCTTCGTGGCGTGTAATGCCACCTTGAATGCCGCCGGTTTTAATAATCGCACCATCTGGGGCTAAATTGCCAAACAATACAGCTAGTCCACCTGTTTCTGAATACGGATTGTCAATTGGACGAATGACTTCATAGTTTTTCACTTCACACCCTGCAATGTTTTCACCGAGCGTTTTTCCCGACACCGTCAATGCATCTAAATGAAGTGTACCTTCTTTTTTCGACAATTCATGTAATACAGCAGACACTCCACCTGCTTCATGTAAGTCTTCAATATGCATATCGGATGCTGGTGCGAGTTTTGCTAAATGTGGTACGCGGGCCGCAACTTCATTAATGCGCTCAAGCGGATAATGAATGCCTGCTTCATTCGCGATCGCTAACGTATGTAGCACCGTATTTGTTGAACCACCGAGAGCCATGTCGAGCGCAAACGCGTTATCAATCGCTTTTTCAGTTACAATATCGCGCGGTTTAATATCATGCTCGATTAAATACATTAACTGTTGAGCAGAGCGGCGAACGAATTCTTTTCGCGCCGGATCAATCGCTAAAATCGTTCCGTTGCCAGGGAGTGCTAAACCGAGCGCTTCAGCTAAACAGTTCATTGAATTGGCTGTAAACATTCCTGAACAAGAACCGCACGTTGGACAGCCATACTGTTCCAACTCTTGTAATCCTTTTTCATCAATTTTCCCTGCTTGATATGCGCCAACGCCTTCAAATACAGACGAGAGAGAAATTTTTTTGCCATCGCTCGTGACTCCAGCCTTCATCGGTCCTCCGCTCACGAAAATGGTCGGAATGTTTAAACGCATTGCTGCCATCATCATACCGGGCGTAATTTTATCACAGTTCGGAATGCAGACCATGCCATCAAACCAATGAGCAGAGACGACTGTTTCAACGGAATCAGCAATAATTTCACGGCTCGGCAACGAATAGCGCATGCCGATATGCCCCATCGCGATGCCATCATCGACTCCGATCGTATTCATTTCAAACGGTACCCCACCTGCCTCACGAATCGCTTCTTTAACGATTTTCCCAAACTCTTGTAAATGAACATGTCCTGGAATAATATCAATATACGAATTGACGACGGCAATAAACGGTTTATGAAAATCTTCTTCTTTCACTCCTGCTGCGCGCAATAAACTACGATGTGGTGCGCGATCGAATCCCTTTTTAATCATATCGCTACGCAAAACAAATCCCTCCATTTTTTCTGAACTTGTTAAACATTGTAACACTTTTTTAAATAAAATGACAATTCAAAAAATAAAAAGTCCCTTTTTCTACAAAAATGCAGAAAAAGAGACGACGAGAACATTAATGTTCGCAATTGTCCTTTTCTTTATGCTTTTTTCGCTTTTGGTCATGAAGAAGCTGAATTAAATCACTGACATCTTCCAATTTAAACTGAAGCAACATTTGGTTTTTCAGCACCGTCCGTAACGTACGCTCTACTGAACGATTGACCTTCAACAAATCGTGAAGCGATTGTGCTTTCGTTCCACTTGCGCTTGTCGTCAACGTGCCTAATACTGCTTGTAACTTTTCTGCTTCTGCATTCATAATGTGAGCCAAACTCAGTTCTTCTAACGCAATTGATGCAAGCAATAACGACAGCACATCTTCTTCATCTAAGTCAATGTCCGGTTTAATATTTGGGATGTTTGGAAAAGACAAGTAGATCATCTCCTTTTTTTCATGATACCTCAATATATGCACAAAAAAAGGAGATGATTCATTCTCTTAATGCTTCCTTAGGAAATCGTTCACCGCTCTCGCCGCTTCTCGTCCTTCGTGAATCGCCCAAACAACAAGACTTTGTCCACGTCTTGCATCACCTGCTACAAATACCCCTTCGATATTCGTCTTATATCCCTGCGCCTTCACTTTTTTGTTTACTGTTTCTATTCCGAATTGCTGTAAAATTGGCTGGTCCGGTCCTTCAAAACCGATCGCGATCAACACAAGATCACACGGCCATACTTTTTCTGTACCAGGAATTTCTTTAAATATAACACGCCCATGTTCATCTACTATTTTTTCCATTTGAATCGTATGCAACTCTTTTACTTTTCCACTTTCATCACCGACAATTTTTTTCGTTTGAATGCAATATTGACGTGAATCGGTCCCGAACTTCGCTTCCGCCTCTTCATATGCATAGTCGATAGTAAAAACGAGCGGGTATTGCGGCCAAGGGTTATCATCCGTACGCTCTTTTGGCAACGCAGGATGTTTACCAAACTGCACCACGCTTTTACATTGTTGACGAAGTGCAGTTGCCACGCAGTCTGCTCCTGTATCACCGCCACCAATAACGATGACATGCTTATGTTTTGCGTCAATAAACGTCTCATCCTTTTCACCCGTCAATAACCATTTTGTCGTTACCGTTAAATAGTCCATCGCCAAATGAATGCCCGCTAATTCTCGTCCTTCGATGACGAGATCGCGTTGTTTTTGCGCTCCGATGCAAAGCACAACAGCGTCGTATCGTTTCCGTAGTTCATCGACGGTAATATGCTTGCCAACTTCCGTGTTGGTTATAAACGTAATCCCTTCTTCTTCAAGTAAACGCACACGTCGTTCAACGACATCTTTTCCAAGTTTCACATTTGGAATGCCATATGTTAACAAACCACCTATGCGATCCGCACGCTCATACACAGTCACAAAATGACCTGCTTGATTTAATTCGTCTGCACATGCTAAGCCGGAAGGTCCTGATCCGATCACCGCTACCTTTTTTCCTGTGCGCTTTGTCGGTATGCGTGGTTGAACCCACCCTTCTGCGAATGCTTTGTCGATGATTGCTCGCTCGATTCCTTTAATGGCTACCGGGGAATCAAAAATAGCTACAGTGCACGATCCTTCACACGGTGCTGGGCAGACACGTCCCGTAAACTCGGGAAAGTTATTCGTTTTTACTAACCGTTCAAACGCTTCTTTCCAACGTCCACGGTATACAAGATCGTTCCATTCTGGAATGAGATTGTGAATCGGGCATCCTGACGTTAAGCCATTTAGCTCCATTCCCATATGGCAAAATGGCGTACCGCAATCCATACATCGTGCGCCTTGACGAGCTAACGTATCGTTTGAAAACGGAAACGCGTATTCTTCCCAATCATGTAAACGGGAAAGCGGATCACGCTTTTGTTCTTCTTCCCGTACATATTCCATAAAACCCGTTGCTTTTCCCATTGTTCTCCCCTTCCTGTTTTTTCGAAAGCGATCGCTTATTTCACGATCGCTTCAATCATTTTTTCTGTTATAACACCTTTTTTGTTTACGACTGCTTCAAACGCCTCAAATATTGCTTCGTCATGCGACATTCCATTTTTTTTCATAGCTTCAATTGTTTCAATCATGAGTTTGTAATTTTTCGGGATCACTTTGACGATGTCTCGCACAATACACTCCCAATTTGCAAGCACGTACGCTGCTTTCGGGCTTTCCGTATATTCGTAATGCTTTACAATCATTTGCTGTACGTTGCGTATTTCTTTTTCATCGACTAATGATTCAAATAAAACAAGTTCACGGTTGGCACGTTTTTGCCACGTATCATCGTCAGCAAGTACATATACAACGCCACCGGACATACCTGCAGCGAAATTTTTCCCAACAGACCCGAGGATGACGACACGTCCGCCTGTCATATACTCACAGCCGTGATCACCAACACCTTCAACAACTGCGTGAACGCCGCTATTTCGAACGCAAAAACGTTCGCCAGCCCGGCCACGAATGTACGCTTCACCGCTCGTTGCACCGTAAAACGCTACATTTCCAATAATAACTTGATCGCTGCACGCAAACGTCGCTTCATGCGGCGGTCGAATGATTACTTTTCCACCTGATAAACCTTTACCGACATAATCGTTCGCATCACCGACTAATGTCATCGTCATCCCTTTTGGCACGAACGCCGCAAAACTTTGTCCTGCTGAACCGTAAAAACTTAGCTGAATCGTATCTGCTGGGAGACCCTCTTCCCCATATCGTTTCGATACTTCGCTCCCAACGATCGCACCGACTGTTCGCTGCACGTTGTTAATTCGTACGTGCAATTGCACAGGCTTTTTCTCCTCTATTGCTTTCTGTACAGCTGGCAAAATCGTTTGATAATCTAACGTTTGCTCAAGACAGTGATCGTACGGTTTAGAAAACGTGCGCGGTCCTTGCACTTGATACAACAATCTCGACAAATCAAGATGTTTCGCTTTCCAATGCCGCTTTGCCCGCTCGCTTACTTTTAACACATCTACCCGTCCAACCATTTCGTCGATCGTACGGAACCCGAGTTGCGCCATCATCTCACGCACTTCTTGAGCGATAAAATACATAAAGTTTACAATATGTTCTGGGTTACCTGTGAATTTTTTTCTAAGTTCTGGATTTTGCGTCGCTACACCGACTGGGCATGTATCTAAATGACAAACGCGCATCATGACACATCCTAAAACGACAAGCGGAGCTGTTGCAAAACCAAACTCTTCAGCGCCAAATAACGCTGCCATGACAACATCGCGACCAGTCATTAATTTTCCATCTGTTTCTAATACGACGCGATCGCGCAGTCCGTTTAACATGAGCGTCTGGTGCGTCTCAGCTAAACCAAGCTCCCAAGGAACCCCTGCATGTTTAATGCTCGTTTTCGGTGAAGCACCTGTACCGCCATCATATCCGCTAATGACGATGACGTCTGCACCACCTTTAGCCACTCCCGCAGCAATCGTGCCAACACCAGATTTTGCAACAAGCTTCACGCTAATGCGCGCATGACGATTCGCATTTTTCAAGTCGTAAATGAGTTGCGCTAAATCTTCGATAGAGTATATGTCATGGTGCGGCGGCGGTGAAATAAGTTCCACACCCGGCGTAGATCCACGCACTTTTCCAATCCACGGATATACTTTATTCGCAGGAAGTTGTCCCCCTTCTCCCGGTTTCGCCCCTTGCGCCATTTTAATTTGCAGCTCATCGGCATGAACTAAATAATGACTTTTCACACCAAAACGTCCCGATGCAACTTGCTTAATCGCACTGCGACGAAGATCGCCATTTTCATCTCGTACATAGCGACGCGGATCTTCGCCGCCTTCTCCACTATTGCTTTTTCCACCGATGCGATTCATCGCAATCGCAAGCGCTTCATGAGCTTCTTCACTCAAAGAACCGTATGACATCGCTCCTGTTTTAAAGCGACGTACGATCGCTTCTACCGGTTCAACTTCTTCAATCGGAATAGGCGTACGCGTTTCGTCAAACTCAAACAAATTCCGCAAAAACGTTAGTTGTTCTTCATTGGCCATATTTGAGTATTGCTTAAATAACTCATAGTCATTTTTTCGACACGCCCATTGTAGTGTATGAATCGTTTTCGGATTGAACGCATGATGTTCGCCGTTTTTGCGCCATTGCAACTCGCTGCCAGAATCCAATGTATGATCGTAAGTTGTTTGGAATGCTTGCATATGGCGCATCTTTGCCTCTTGAGCAATCTCATTCAAACCGATTCCACCAATTTGTGATGCTGTGCCAGTAAAATATTGATCAATGACATCATTCCCAATGCCGATTGCCTCGAAAATTTGTGCTCCGCGATAACTTTGCACCGTGGAAATCCCCATTTTAGACATCACTTTGACAACGCCGTCTGTCGCTGCTTTTTTGTACGTTTCAACTGCTTTTTCGTATGTGGAAGCAATAACTCCTTTTTCGACTGCTTCTCGAATAGTCGCAAATGCCAAATATGGATTGACCGCATCTGCCCCATAGCCGATCAATGCCGCAAAGTGATGCACTTCACGCGCTTCTCCACTTTCCACGATTAAGCTGACTCTTGTGCGCGTTCCTGTTCGAACAAGATGTTGATGTACCGCACTTACCGCAAGGAGCGCTGGAATCGCAACGCGGTGTTCATCCATCGAGCAATCGGATAAAATAAGCAACGTTACGCCAGAAGCAATCGCTTCATCCGCCGCTTGACATAATTCGTCCAGCGCTTCTTTTAAGTTATGTGTAAACACTGTTGACAATGTCACACTAGCGAATTCACGATACGGGCTCATTCGGATCGCTTCTAATTGTTTGTTCGTAATGATTGGTGACTCTAATCGAATGCGACGGGCAGAAGATGCGTCTGGATTTAACAAATCTCCTTCTTTTCCAAGCAACGTAACTGTAGATGTGACGATATATTCGCGTATCGCATCGATTGGTGGGTTTGTCACTTGGGCAAACAGTTGCTTAAAATAGTTAAATAAACTTTGCGGTCGATCGGATAAAACCGCTAACGGCGTATCATTTCCCATCGCCCCAGTCGGATCTTTTCCTTCCGTCGCCATCGGAATGATTGTTTTTTCGACATCTTCATACGTATATCCGAACGCTTTTTGCCATGTCAAAAGGTTGTCAAACGGTTGTTCCTGCTCGTCTTCTGCACATTCATCAATAGAAATCATCTGTTCATTTACCCATTGACGATATGGTCGTTCATTCGCAATTTGTCTTTTTATTTCTTCATCAGAAATGATGCGGCCTTGTTCGAAATCAATAAAAAGCATTTTTCCAGGGCTTAATCGTTCTTTGTATAAAATGTTTTCTGGAGCCACATCAATTACTCCGACTTCCGATGAAAAAATAATATAGCCATCGTTTGTCACATAGTAACGAGCTGGACGAAGACCGTTTCGATCTAAAATGCCGCCAATTTGTTTTCCGTTTGTGAACACAATAGCCGTCGGACCGTCCCACGGCTCCATGAGACAGCTATAATATTCATAAAATGCTTTTTTATCATCGTCCATCTCTTCATCCCAATACCACGGCTCCGGAATGAGCATCATCGCTGTTTCAGCGAGCGATTTTCCAGCTAACACAAAAAACTCAAACGCATTATCGAGCATGGAAGAATCGCTCCCATTCGTATCTAAAATCGGAAGTGCTTTTTGTAAATCTTCACCAAAAACAGGTGATGAAAATTGTTTTTCTCGCGCCATCATCCAATGAATGTTGCCACGTAGCGTATTAATTTCTCCGTTATGAATTAAATAGCGGTTTGGGTGCGCCCGTTCCCAACTCGGAAACGTATTCGTGCTAAAGCGCGAGTGAACGAGCGCAAACGCCGAACGAAATCGCTCGTCTTGTAAATCGATATAAAAAGCATCCAATTGTTCAGGGGTGACTAGCCCTTTATAAACGATCGTTCGACTTGATAAGCTAGCAAAATAATATTCATTGTTTTTCACTAACTTTTCCGCTCGTTTACGAATGACGTATAATTTACGTTCAAAATGTTGCTCATCTGTTACGTTATTGCCCGCTGCCACAAAAAGCTGTCGAATAAATGGACGACTTTGTTTCGCTAATGTTCCGAGTTTTTCGACATCTATTGGCACATCACGCCATCCAAGCACCGTCTGTCCTTCTTCACAGACGATATCATTCATTTGCCGTTCCAAAACGGCTCTCTTCTGCTCATCATGTTCAAAAAAGAAAACCATCCCGACCCCGTAACGTCCTTTTGCAGGGAGAGAAAATGAACAAACGGATCGAAAATAATCATCAGGAATTTGCACCATTATCCCTGCGCCATCGCCTGTTTGCGGGTCGCTTCCTTGACCTCCTCGATGCTCTAGTTGGCGCAACATATGAAGTCCTTGTTTTACAATATGATGAGATGCTTCTCCTTTTAAATGAGCGTATAGCCCGATCCCGCATGCATCATGCTCAAATTGTGGACAGTACAGTCCTTGTGCCTTTGGTAGTCCTCTCACGTAAATCCCCCATTCCGTCATCGTGTATGTATGTATAATTGTAGGTTTCAATAATCATACAAACAATATATAATTTAGATAATATTCATCTCATTTTGAGAACGATGGCAAGAGGTGGAGAAAATGGAGTTAAGACAATTGGTCTATTTTACAGAAGTTGCTAAAAGGGAACATGTATCAGAAGCCGCCGAAGCGTTACATGTCGCTCAATCCGCTGTCAGCCGCCAAATTGCAAACTTAGAGGATGAACTTGGGGTCAAGTTATTTGAACGAGAAGGAAGGAATGTGAAATTAACACCGATCGGACGCCACTTTTTACAACATATTGAATCAGCGTTAAAAGCGATTGACTATGCGAAACAACAAATTGAAGAATATTTAGATCCCGAACGAGGAACGATTAAAATCGGCTTTCCAACAAGTCTTGCAAGTTACACGATGCCGATGGTCATTTCAACATTTAAGCAACAACACCCGCACATTTCTTTCCATTTACGCCAAGGTTCTTATAAGTTTTTAATCGAGGCAGTAAAAAAACGAGAAATTGATTTAGCTTTTTTAGGTCCTGTACCAACAGAAGAAAAAGGCATTCAAGGCGATATTTTATTTACCGAGTCGTTCGCCGCACTCATTCCGACAGATCATCCACTTAATCAAAAACGAAGCATTGCTTTAAGCGAATTACGACATGAGCCGTTTGTCATGTTTCCAGAAGGATTTATTTTGCGTAAAATTGTTGAAGATGCTTGCAAACAAGCCGGCTTTTCTCCAATCATTTCGTCAGAAGGAGAAGATTTAGATGCAATTAAAGGACTTGTCTCGGCAGGGATTGGCGTTACTTTGTTGCCAGAAAGCACATTTTACGAAACAACACCGCGTTATACAGTCAAAGTACCGATTGAACTTCCACTCGTCCGCCGTAATGTCGGCATTATTTTACCTAAATATGAACTTGCACCGTCTGTCAACGTATTTTATCAATTTGTAAAACAATTTTTCACCATGTTAGATCGATACCAGTAAGCCAGCTGGTATACTAGCCGGCTTACTGCCTCTTACACAGATAAATCGATCCCGACAACTCCAATGACGTCACCTTCTTGCACAATCGGTGCTGAAATCGTTAAACATGGACGTTTTGTCAATGCTGACGTATATACGGAAGAAACGTAAACGTTCCCTTTCACCGCCTCAATGAACCACGGTCTCGCTTTTGCGTTCACAAGACCTGCCGGAGGGTTCGAGTAAATAAACGTCCCGTCGATTCGATTGGACCAAACAGCTTCGACATTTTCGTTTACGTGTAAAAATTCATCTAAATATACTTCATGCTCACTCACGTCCAAACGATTAAACGGGTAAGAGCGAACAAACGATGTAAGCTTTTCTTTCATCTGTTCAATGACACGTAAGTCCGTTGAAAACGTTCGTTCATGTTCATTTTGTTTCACCATTGTTTGTAACTCATTTGATATTTTTTCAATCGCTTCATTGACTTTTAACATTCGCCCGATGTTTTCATACTGTATATCCATATGTTTCGCTACCTTATGCGAATGGTTTTTATTTTCCGATACTACCCCTGAAATATATTCAAGTAACGCTGAAATTTCTTGTACACTTGCTGTCTGTCCCTCAACAGATTGTGACGATTCGTGTGCCAATGCGGTCATATCATGCAACCGTTCTTTAAACCTAACCATAAGAGATAATACACGGTTCATTTCACTCGATCCGCTCTCGATTTGCCCATTCTCCACTTCTACCATCCTCATCGTACAATGGATTCCCGATTGAATGGAAGACAAAATATTTCTTGTTTGTTCTACAGCCATTGATGTTTGGTTTGCTAATTTCCCCACTTCGTTCGCAACAACTGAAAATCCTCTACCATGCTCACCTGCACGTGCCGATTCAATATTTGCATTTAGAGCTAAAATACTCGTTTTTTGCGAAATCGCGGCAATCGTTGACAAAATGTGATGAATTTCTTGCGACTGTTTGACTAACAACTCCATTTGCTGAATCAAGGCGTGATGACTCGTTCGCAAATCGTTCATGTCATACTGAAGTTTTTGTAATGAATTCCAAGCGTCAAGAAGCTCATTATAGGAAGCTTCACTGTACTCATGAATGCGACGAGAAACATCGGAAACCTTCAATGCTGACTCCTCAATCACTTTCGTCTTTTCTTCCACTTGCAACGCATAACCTACCGTTCTTTCCAAATGATCAACAAGTTGTCCTGTACTTTGCTGAGTGGCATGAGATGTGTGATGAAGTGAACTAGCAGCTAATTTCATTTGTTCAACAACGGCTTTTAATTGATCAACCGCCACTTCAATTTGACTTAACGTCTCATTTTGCTTCTCCTCTTTTCCCTCTTCTCCTTTCAACCTCTTACTTAATAAGAACATACACCTAACCTCCCATGTCATATTTACTAACATAAATATAACATATTAATGTAAAAAAACAAACAATTTTCTTAATAATCAAAAAGTATGTCATTTATCTTTACGACACACTTTTTGTAGAAAATACCCACATACGGATACCGAACCAATTGATTGCTATTCCACTCATTGTTGCTATCATTTTACCCCAAAAAATGGGCAAGCCTTCTTTACACACATGTAAAATAGCGATTGTAACCATAAGAGAGCAGACATTTACAACTAAAAAGCGAAAAAATGGTTCCATAATCGCTCCTTTTGCTCGAAACGTCCACGAACGATTCCAAATATAGCTATTCATTACACCTACACTATATCCAAATATTTGAGCCCACATATACGGCATACCAAGTGTTACAAGGGAAAAAAATACAAAAAAGTCCACAAGTGTATTACTCACTCCAACAACAATAAAACGAAAGAACGTAACGATGTTATTCAATGTCATGCAACACCTTCTTAAAAATTTACAAATGTATATTGGATTTTTATGTTAATATAAAAAGGTGAGGAATTTCAACTCATACAAAAATATCCATATCAATAAAAGGGGCTATCAAACATGGAGCAGCACAAAATTGAGACGATTCCATTTGAATTAACCATTGTAGGAAAAGGATACCGCGTGAAAACAAATGAAGCATTCCAAACGATTTCTTCGCTTTGGGATCATGCCAAAAAGGATGGGTTTATGCAAAAACTGATCGATCTCTCATGGGAGCGTCCAAAATGCACGCTTGAAGGGCTTTTAGGTGTTTGTGGGAAAGAAGCGAAAATTACAGATGAGGAGTTTATTTATTTTATGGGGATACGCTATGACGGAGAAGCTCCGAACGATATGCAATGTATGACGATCTCTCACGACACGTGGGCAGTGATTTCAAACGTAACCGAAGCGTGGAAGCAATTATATGAATGGCTCCCTTCTTCTCAATATGAACTTGCTGATGCTCCATGTATTGAATGTTACTACGCACCAAATCACCTTCCAGAAAGTGAATTATGGGTTCCGGTTATACGTAAATAATCGAACAAACATTGCCAAAGGAGCGAGGTCAGAGCACTCCTTTGGCATGCAAGTTAAAAATAAACACGGGCAAGCCCGATGACACCCGATACCGTCAACGGACTAAGCAAGGTAGATAAAAATACAGCTTGAGCAGCATATTCTGGATGATGGTTGTATTGCAATGCATACAACGCCGTGTTTCGGGAACAAGGATATGCACTAGCAATAAGCAGCGCTTGTGCTGTCGTCCCTTTGATATGTAAAATCAAAATGATCAAAAAAGCAATCATAGGAGATAAAATAAGGCGACTGCCAATCGTTACAAACATAAGACGTGGAATCTGTTTGATGTTCATATAAGCAAGTTGAGCACCTAACGTCAGCAAAGCAATTGTCAGAAAGGCATCAGCGACATGTGTAAGCGGTTGCCAAATAAATGTCGGTACTGAAATATGAAAAAGTCGACAAATGACACCAAGGATTAGCGCATAAATAATTGGATTTTTAAAAAATTCACGACTCATTTTCCCTTTATTTTCACTGGCAGAAATAAATTGAAACAATCCATACGTGTTCGTTAAAAAGTTTTGAAAAATCGTTACGACAATTTGGATCGACAAACCTAACGGCTCATCGCGAAACACAAGTTGACTTACTGGAATGCCAAAATTGCCGGAATTGTTAAGGACAATCGTATTTTGAAACGTAGCTCCTAAGCTGCGGTCAAGCCTTAGCCATTTTGCCATCATCGCACTAAGAACGATGAGCGTCCCAGCTTGTAAAACAAGAAAGAAAAAAACATCGAACAATACATCGCTTTTCATGTCACTTTCATAGACATTCACAAACCCCACCGCTGGAAGTAAAAAGTACGTCGTGATTTTCGACAACGTATTCATGTCAAAATGAAACAATCGATGCAAATACGCCCCTGCGCCAATCAACAAAAATAACGGCAACATGACATCAACAACTATGCGGACGAAAATGGTCAAGAAAAACACCTCTCTTCGACGTAAAACCCCGTACTACCATTTGATAGTACGGTAAGCATTACCGATTCCGATTAAAAATAATCAACTTTAATTCTGTCATTTCTTCTATTGCATATCGAATGCCTTCACGTCCGAAGCCACTTTCTTTTACCCCACCATACGGCATATGATCAACACGAAACGTTGGAATGTCATTAATCAACACTCCACCAACATGCAGTTTCTCGGCTACGTCCCATGCGGTATGAACGTTGTCTGTATATATACCGGCTTGCAACCCGTAGCGCGAGTCATTAACTCGTTCAATTGCTTCATCGATGGAAGACACTTGATTAATTAATACAATTGGCGCAAACACTTCTTGGCACGATACTTTCATCGTTGGCGCCGCATCTAAAATGACAGTCGGCAACAAAATATTTCCCTGCCGTTCTCCACCGATCGCTACGGTCGCACCGTTTTGTTTTGCTTCCTCAATCCATTGTAACGAACGCTCAACGTCTTTTTCAGAAATAAGAGCCGAAACGTCTGTGCTTGGGTCAAGCGGATCACCGACTTTCAACTGCTTCACCGCTTCAATAAACTTTTCAACGAACTCTTTATACCGATTTTTATGCACATAAATGCGTTGCAACGAAATACACACTTGTCCTTGGAACGAGAAAGCACCCACAATGCACCGCGGAATGATCCGATCAACGTCCACTTGTTCATCAATAATAACAGCTGAGTTTGATCCTAATTCTAGCGTCACGCGTTTTAAGCCAGCTTTGTTGCGAATGCCGATGCCTACTTTTGGGCTTCCAGTAAACGTCACCATACTCACACGAGGATCGGTAACAATTTGGTCGCCGACTGTTTTTCCACTTCCAGTTACGACATTAAGCGCCCCTTTCGGCAGTCCCGCCTGTTCAAACAACTCCGCAATAAAATACGCAGAAAGCGGCGTTTGGCTGGCTGGTTTCAATACAACGGTGTTTCCCGCTGCAATCGCGGGACCTAGTTTATGTGCTACTAAATTCATCGGAAAATTAAACGGGGTAATCGCTCCAATGACTCCAATTGGCTCTCGCATCGTAAATGCGACGCGATGTTCTCCGCCTGGTGCGGCATCGAGCGGAATTGTTTCTCCGTGAATCCGTTTCGCCTCTTCCGCCGCAAATTTGTACGTTTGAATCGTGCGTGCGACTTCTGTTTTAGCGGTCGTGATTGGTTTTGCTGCTTCTTTTGCGATAATCGTAGCCGCTTCTTCTGCGCGTTGTTGTAGGAACGAAACGACTCGTTCTAAAATCGCCGCCCGCTCATGCGCTGGCATTTTTTTTATCTTTTTCCGTGCTTCGTACGCAGCCGCAATCGCCCGCTTCACATCTTGTTCTGACGCGAGCGGAATCTCCGCTAACACTTCGCTAGAATACGGGGAGAAAAGCTTGGTATACGACTGTGCTTCGACCCATTCACCATTAATATAGAACTTCTTTCTTTCGATTGCTGTTCTCATCTCGTTTTCCTTCCCTTCTTCGTTTATTCCTTACTTGGTGATGAATAGTGCTATACAATCGGTCTAACATAGATGATATTTATTCCTATTCTTTTTTCTTTGTTTATAATCCTTCACAAACTTTTACGTCTTAGTCGCAACAAAAATGAAAAGCCCACTTCATCAAGCGGGCTTTTATACTCACTCTTTCATCTGAAATAACGCAATCGCACGTTGGCGTTGCAGGCGATGATCGACTGTCGGCGCAGGATAGTTGATGTTGAAGTTGCTTTTCCACGGTTCATGAATATGTGGCGAAGGGAAAAAAGCAAGTTCATGAACATATGTGCGAATATACGTGCCGTCTGGGTCGAATTTTTTCGACTGTTCAATCGGGTTAAACACACGAAAATACGGCACAGCATCCGTCCCAACAGAAGCAGCCCATTGCCACCCTCCAATATTTGATGCTTCATCATAGTCGATTAACATGTGCTGAAAATATTGCTCGCCCATGCGCCAATCGATCAAATAATCTTTTGTTAAAAATGATGCAACAATCATGCGAACACGATTGTGCATCCACCCTTCTTCTTTTAATTGGCGCATCCCTGCATCAACGATTGGAAACCCTGTTTTTCCTTCTTTCCAAGCTTGAAACCGTTCATCATCACGTGACCATGGAAGATGACGATACTTTTCTATAAATGCTTCTGTTTTTGTAAATGGAAAATGCGCGTAAATCATATGGTAAAAATCACGCCATGCTAATTCTTTTATATATGTTTCTACCGCTTCGTCATAGCCATTGCCAAATTGTTGAACAACCGCATGAAAAACCGTCCGAATCGAAATCGTTCCTGTTTTTAAATGTGGGGATAAGCGACTCGTTCCCGCAACGCTTGGAATATCTCGCTTTTTATCATAATTCGGAAGAGCTGATTCGATAAAATGTTGTAGAGTGATCAGCGCATCTTGTTCACTCGTACGTTCCCAACGCTTCGTACACTGTGAAAGCCAGCGCGTAAAAGCGCGTTCGTCATCTTCTGACAGCGGTGTGATATGCAACATATGTGCACTCAATAGATCCATATCAATAGAAAGTGGGAAACGTTTCGGACGTTTCCGCCAGGCACGGTAATACGGTGTATATACTTTATAAGGAGTTCCATCTGCTTTCAGCACATCAAATGCCCCGTGCATATGGGCATCATCATATGTATACACTTCCACCCCATGTTTTTGTAACAACGCCTGAACGTAATCGTCCCGCTCTTTTCCATGCCCAACTTCGTCTTTATTAAAAAATATGGCATTCATACGTGTACAACGAATTAGTCGAACAAATACATCATCCACATCTCCATGCAAAATGTGTACATGTATCCCGTATTGTTGACGCAACGTTTGTCGAAACTGCTCTACTGTTTGAAAAAAATATTCATGGTGATACGTTCGTTCGTTTGAAAAATAAGGGTCAAAGTGAAAGAAAAAAAGAAGTTTCCCTTGTCTTTCTTTCGCCCAATGAAGTGCGTGCACGAGCGCTGTATGATCGTGCAGACGAAAATCTCGGCGAAACCAAACAACTGCTGTATGCATATATCCCATCCTTTCATCTTTTACACGCTCTTATTGTACAATATTTGTTCAATAATTGTATAATAAAAAGAAAAAAGAAGGTGACTATATTGTACGATGTCATAATCGTTGGAACAGGATTTGGAGGAGTAACAACAAGCGCCCTTCTTGCGAAAAAGGGATATCGCACATTGACGCTTGAAGCCGCAAACGAACTCGGTGGATGCGCAGGAAAATTTGAACGGCAGTCGTTTCGCTTTCAAGCAGGAGCGACGCTTGGGATGGGATTTGAAGAAGATGGTGTATTTTCACAACTTTTTCATGAGCTCGGCATGTCCTCTCCTCCCGTTCATTTATTACACACCGTAATGGATGTACACTTTTCTGAGCGGACGATTCGCTATTACCAACAAAAAGAGCGTTGGTTCGAAGAAATTGCCCTACAGTTTCCAAAAGATAGCGGAGCCATCGTCCGTTTTTTTGAAGAAATGTTTTCTCTTGCAGATGCACTCCTTTCTTTTATATATAAACGACCGATGATTCCACCAAAAACGATGAAACATATATTCGAAGCGATACAAAAAGCAGATCGAAAATTATTGAGCGCAGCACCATTTTTATTTCAATCGATCGCAAAACGCCTGCAACATTATGGCATTCGCGACGAGACGTTTATCGCTTTTTTGAACGGCCAACTCGTTGATAGTGTGCAAACAACGATTGAACGTTGTCCTGCTTTACTTGGCGCCGTTGCCTTAAGCATCTTCCATCGCGGTGCATTTTACGTTGAGGGCGGGCTCGCAACCGTTGTTCATGCACTTGCAGAACGTTACAAACAACTTGGCGGAGCACTACGGATGCGTGAGAAAGTCATTTCCATTCGCAAAGAGCACCATTGGCTTGTGACGACAAACCGAAAACAAACATACGAAGCGAAACATGTTGTATTTAATGGCTCTGTCCATAGTATTTTTGCCGTTTTAGATGATTCTATTAAACGTACATTTTCTATTCGCGAAGAAAAAGAAAAAAAGCGCCCGGCTTGGGGAGCGTTTACGATTTACATGGGAGTGGACGACAACTTCCAAACAGATAGCTTATACCATCAATTTATCATTGACAAAACAAAGCCGATGAGTGAAGGAAATCAATTTTTATTGTCCACTTCCGCACCGTTCGATCGACAAATGGCACCTTTAGGAAAGCGTTCCATTACGATTTCGACACATACTGACCCGCTCCGTTGGTGGGAGCGCGATGCGTACGACAACAAGAAAAACATGCTTACACAACGTATATTACAGCGCATTCACGAAACATTCCCTTTAACGAATGTACATGTCGAACTGATCGGTACCCCTGTAACATTTGCTCGCTTTACGCACCGTGCGTTCGGAAAAGTAGGTGGCTATATTCCAAATGATCCCTTCAGTTTGTTGTCCACGTATGCACCACAAACGAATGTCGAAGGGCTTTGGCTTTGCGGAGATACTGTATTTCCTGGTGCAGGCTCGCTCAGTTGCGCATTATCAGGATGGATCGTGGCGAATGCGATTACTATGGACAAATAGCTCTATGCACGAAACATAGAGCTATTTTTTCTCTATTTCGATCGGAATCGCTGCTTTTATTTTTATAGCGACTTTCGGATACGTTAACGCTTGTGTAACGATTGCATCTGGTGCTGGCTTTTGTTCTTTATAATAGACGATTGCTTTGCCATTTTTATATCGGACCTCGGTAACTTCAACCCCATATCCCCCTGTTTTTCTTTCCCCGAGATGAATGATCGCATACGTGGCGTCATCTTGTTGAACCGTGTACGTTTGAAATTGTTTATGTTGTTTATCATATAACTTTTTTACATATAGTGGAAGCTGTTCACCTGTTACAACTTCGTACGCAATCGTTTCTCCCTCTTTATATCGTTCATCCGCTTTTGATACACCGCAAGCAAAGAGAAGCAAAATGCTAAATACAAGAAACGATTTTTTCATACACATTCTCCTTTTTTCTTTTTCTATCTTCATCTTATGCTGAAACGACAACCGTCATCCACATTCATAAATTCTCCATATTTTTATTTTACAATAGTGGCAATAAGATTTAGAAAGGGGATATAACATGTTACGACAACTGTTTATGTTAACTGCGCTCGTTACGTTCACTGCTGCATGCACAAATCATTCTCCACATCATTCAACAGAGCATAAAGAAAAAACGAAACGATCGGACGTATTATCTGGACAAGAAATTCATCTCGTTGCAAAAGAGGGGCAATTGCAAATAAATGACAACATAACCGTTCCTGTTTATACGTATAACGGTTCCGTTCCCGGAGCGCAAATTCGCGTAAAGCAAGGAGAGCGCGTAAAAATTGTCTTTAAAAATGAATTACCAGAACCGACGGCCATTCATTGGCACGGCTATCCTGTTCCAATTAACCAAGATGGCGTACCTGGCGTCACAATGGACGCAGTCAAACCTGGCGAAACATTTACGTATGAATTTACAGCAACGATCCCTGGGACATATTGGTATCATTCGCATCAAAAAAGCGCCGAGCAAGTGGATAAAGGGTTATACGGCACTCTGATCGTCGAACCGAAAAAGGAAGAAAAAGTCGATCGAGACTATACGCTAGTGCTAGACGAATGGATGAGTCAACCAGAAACATCGTCAACAAACGGACATGCTCAGCATACAAATATGCACCACGGTGGCAATGGGATGATGCATGATATGAGCATGTACGATATTTTCACCATAAACGGAAAAAGCGGAACGGCCATTGAACCGTTAAAGGTGAAAAAAGGGGAAAAAGTACGGCTTCGTCTGATTAACGCAGGGTACATGTCCCACAAGCTTCATTTGCACGGACATAAGTTTCAAATTGTCGCAACGGATGGTCAGCCGATCAACAGCCCACAACCAATCAAAGACGAATTGTTGAATATTGCTCCAGGGGAGCGCTACGACATTGAGTTTATCGCCGATAACCCAGGCGAATGGTTATTAGAATGTCACGGGAATATGAAAGGTACTGATGGCATGAAAGTGAAAATTCAATACGAAGGACAAACAAGCCATGCGGACAAAGCGAACGCAAAAGAAACCCTCCCTGTTGTAGATATAACGACATACGGAAAACAAAAACCGACTCAATTTACATTAGACCAAACATATGACGTTGAATACACAATGAATTTAGAAACGGCGATGGGGAAAAATGGGATGGTTTTCACGATTAATGGAAAAACGTATCCTGACACAGCTCCAGTTAACGTGAAAAAAGGCGACTTCGTCAAAGTAAAATTTGTGAACCATTCACCGATGGACGTCCACCCGATGCATTTACACGGACATTTCTTCCAAGTATTAAGCAAAAACGGGAAGCCTATTACAGGCTCTCCATTTATTAAAGATACGTTAAATGTAAATCCGGGTGAAGAATATGTTGTCGCGTTTCAAGCGGATAATCCAGGAAATTGGATGTTCCATTGCCACGACTTGCATCACGCTTCAGCGGGAATGGTCACCGAACTAAAATACAAAGACTACAAATCAAGCTATACGCCAGATCCGAATGATACAACGAATAAAGGGGAATAAAAAAGCTGAAGGGGCTGACCAAAAACGCGAATGCGTCTTTGGATCAGCACCTTTTGAATAACAAGCTATCCCCAAACAGCGCATATGGTTTGAATTGAAATCTAACTTTCATTTAGCAATCGTTCAACGTGCTGTTTTAATACAGGAATCTTATTTCGAACAACATCCCAAACAATTCGGTAATTAATGGAGAAATAACCGTGGATCATCATATCCCTCATGCCAGCCATCTTTCTCCACTCGATATGTGGGGATGCCTGTCTAATTTCGTCTGGAATGTTTTTTGCTGCTTCTCCGATTACTAATATGTTTTTAATGATCGCATCTGATATTAAATCATTATCTAGAAAGTCATCATAAGAAAGCCCTTGGGTGTACTTCTCAATTTTTTCTGCAGCGACCAAAATATCTTGCAAAAAGACGCTAGGATCCCTCTGCATACTTAGCACCTCTTAAAATAATTGGCTTTAATGCCGGCTTAATATCATCTACAATCACTAAATCCACTGTTTTTTGAAAATGATCTTCCAAACTCAGTTTCAACTCCATATAATGATCAAACGTCACTGCATCATCCATAAATTCTACTAACACATCAATGTCACTCGATTCCCTTTGTTCTCCCCGACTGTACGAGCCAAATAACCCGATTCGCTTCACACCATACTTTTTCTTCCATAAATCTAAACATTTCGACATTTCATTAAGGATGTCTTGTTGCGATAGCAAATAAATCCCCTCCTTTTTTCTTTTCCGCTCCTGTTATTTCCATTATAACATCCCGCTTTCCCGATATTCTTCAAAAAGAGAAAAAAACTTTCCCCAGCCGAGAACTCGTTTAGGCGATGACAATGTCCCGCTACGTTCTAGATAAAAAGTGCCCCGTCATCACTTCAGGGCACCTTCCGTATGTCATTTCACATCATATCCTTGCTCTTCAATCGCTTCTTTCAGTTTTTCTACGCTGACCTTTGTTTCATCATAATCTACATCGACCGTACCTTCTTGCAAATGCACCTCTACACGGCTGACGCCATCTAACGTTTGAAGTGCATTTGTCACCGCCGCTTTGCAATGTCCGCATGTCATCCCTTGTACTTGTAATGTAATCGTCATCATCCATTCCTCCTCGAATGTTTATAGTTTCACGCGTTTCAAACGAAGCGCGTTTGTCACAACGGATACAGAGCTAAACGCCATCGCTGCCCCAGCGATCCACGGTTGTAACAATCCAGCTGCAGCGACGGGAATGCCAACGCTATTATAAAATAATGCCCAAAACAAGTTTTGACGAATATTGCGCATCGTTTGCCGACTCAGTTCAATCGCTTTTGGAATGTGCAGCAAATCGCCGCCAACGAGCGTCACATCTGCCGTTTCGATCGCGACATCCGCTCCTGTGCCAATCGCCATCCCAATGTCCGCTTTCGCAAGAGCTGGGGCGTCATTAATTCCATCACCGACCATCGCCACTCGTTTCCCTTGCTTTTGCAGCTGTTCAACGATCGTCGCTTTCTGTTCTGGAAGCACTTCCGAATACACATGTTCTATGCCGACTTGTTTGGCGATCGCTTCGGCTGTTCGTTTGTTATCGCCTGTCACCATATACACATCGATACCCATTTGTTTTAATGTTTGAATCGCTTCTTTGGAGCTTTCTTTTACTGTATCCGCGACAGCAATGATGCCGGCAAGCTGTCCATCGATGGCAACGAGCATGACGGTTTTCCCTTGTTTTTCAAGTTTTACCATTTTATCTTCATGCACAGAAATCTCTACAGAGCGCTCCTTCATCAATTTTCGCGTCCCAATAAGGATGCTTTTTCCGTCAATGACAGCTTCAATTCCGTGACCGGTAATGGCGGAGAAGTGCTCCAATGGCTTCATCGAAATCGCTTGTTTCTTCCCGTATTCGACAATCGCATGAGCCAACGGATGTTCCGAAGCGCTCTCGGCTGAAACGGCATAGTTAAGCATGTTTTCTTGGAATTGTAACACATCGGTCACTTCTGGTTTTCCTTTTGTCACTGTTCCTGTTTTATCGAGTAACACCGCGTTAATTTTATGTGTTCCTTCTAAATACTCACCCCCTTTAAAGAGAATCCCTTGTTCTGCCCCTTTGCCTGTACCGACCATAATCGATGTCGGCGTGGCAAGACCGAGCGCACAAGGACACGCAATGACAAGAACAGCAATCGCCACTTCCAGCGCAGTCGGTAAATCATTTGGCGCCACAATGAAATACCAAATGAGAAAGGATAACACAGCAATGCTAACAACGATTGGAACGAAAATGCCGGAAATCGTATCCGCCATCCGCTGAATCGGCGCTTTCGACCCTTGCGCCTCTTCGACTATTTTAATAATATTGGCGAGTGCGGTATCTTTCCCGACTTTTTCTGCGCGAATCGTTAGTATTCCGTTCGTGTTCATTGTTGCCCCGATCACGAAGTCCCCTTCTTTTTTATCTACCGGAATTGATTCACCAGTAATCATCGATTCGTCAACCGAAGAAGAGCCAGCAATCACCGTACCGTCTACCGGGATTTTTTCTCCTGGCTTGACAAGGATCGTATCTCCGATCATCACTTCTTCGAGCGGAACTTTTCTTTCTTCTCCATGTCGGATAACCGTCGCTTCTTTTGCCTGCAAGCTAAGTAGCTTTGAAATCGCTTCTGTTGTCCGCCCTTTCGCAAGCGCTTCAAAGTATTTGCCGACAAGCACAAGCGTAATCAAGACGGCGCTCGTTTCAAAATATAAGCGCGGTTCATGATTCGTGAGCGCCCGCAACGTTTCAAATAAACTATAAAAATAAGCAGCTGATGTGCCAAGTGCGACAAGAACGTCCATATTCGCGCTCTTGTTTCGTAACGCTCGGTACGCCCCGACATAAAACGGAGCACCGATATAAAACTGAACCGGTGTAGCTAAAAGAAGCTGGAACCACGGATTCATTAACAGATGTGGCATCGGCAAGCCGATATGAAACGGCATATGGGCAACCATCGTATAAAGCAAAGGTAAGGATAAAAGGGTAGAAATAACAAGTTGCCTTTGTTTTTGTTTAAGCCTCTCTTCTTTCCGGCCAGCATCGTCTTGTTCTTCGCTTCGAATCTGCCCTTTGTACCCAAGTTTTTTGATTTTCTCTAAAATGTCTTCGACAGATGTAACGCCTTCTTTATATTCGACAACCGCACTGTTTGTCGCTAAGTTTACCGTAGCGCTTGTAACACCTTCCATCCGATTTAACCCTTTTTCAATCCGTGTCGCACATGCTGCACATGTCATGCCTTCAATATCGAGCGTCACTTTTTCAGCCGCCACGCCATACCCTAACTTTTCAATTTTCGCTTCAATATCGGCAAGGCTATATTTATTCGGGTCGTATTGAACGGTCGCTTTTTCCATCGCTAAATTGACGGTCGCTTCTACCCCGTCCATTTTATTCAACACTTTTTCAATGCGGGCAGAGCAGGCAGCACATGTCATGCCGGTCACCTTTAGTGTCACCGTTCGCATCCATTTTCCCTCCCTTACTTTGAAAATTGCTTAATGACATCCATCAGCTCACGAATGGACGTTTCGCCATTTCCTTCGCGAATCGCTTTCGATACACAATGGCTGACGTGACGTTCTAACAAATTCAATCCGACTTTATTTAACGCGGCCGTGATTGCAGAGATTTGCACTAAAATATCGATGCAATACCGATTGTCCTCGACCATTTTTTGCACACCACGCACTTGTCCTTCAATACGCTTCAAACGTTTAATAATGTTTTCAATTTCTTCTTCCGTGCGCGGAACCATTCGTTGTTCATGAGGCTCACAATGAGACATTTATTTCACCACCTTCACCATACATTATACCGGTAGTGGGTATAAAACTCAACGTGCAAACATACGTCGTACAACAACTATAAATATCCCTAACGCAACGAACGTGAAAATGACTTTCCCTTGCCATGTCCAATTCATCACTTGGTACACCGAATATGCCTCTAACAACAGTGCGGGCAGTTTTCCAAGCGAACTGGCGGCTGTAAAAAGAAGGAGCGACATGCGCCCAATAGCGGCAACGAACGTGACCATTCCTGACGGAACAAAAGGAAGAAGACGCAAAGACAAAACAAGAGAAAAGGCTTCTATCCCTTCTGCCGCAAGCAAACGTCTGACTTTCGGATAGGAAAACCATTTCGTTTCCGAAAGCTGTCGAAACCCTTTTCGATATAAAACGAAAGATACAATCGCCCCAGCCGCTTCCCCGACAAACGATACAAAAGTGCCTTTCCAAAAGCCAAATACCGCCAAGTTAGCGGCAGTGAGAAAGACGCTCGGGACAACGCCCAAAATACTAATGATGACATTCGTTGCTATACTGATTACAAAGGCAAATGGTTCATATGTTCGGAGTAACGCAATCATCTGTTGTTCCATTTATACCCCCCATTTATATCCTACCCCCCAAACGGTTTGCAGAAACTGATCAATCGGAAAACCAGCTTGGCGAAGTTTTTCGCGAATATTTTTCACGTGCGAATCGACGGTTCGTTCTTCTGTATTGGCGTTATACCCCCATAATGTGATGATGAGTTGCTCGCGGCTAAATACTCGATTTGGATGTTTGAGAAAAATCCCTAAAATAGCAAACTCCTTTGGCGTAAGGGAAATATCGCGCTCGGCATATTGAACTTTATGCTGAGCTTCATCCCAAACTAAGCCGTTAAACTCGAGTTTCGTTTGTTTTCCTACAGAACGGCGCAATACCGCCTCGATCCGAGCGAGCAATTCGAATTCGTCAAACGGTTTTGTAATATAATCATCTGCACCTATTTTTAGCCCTTGGACAACGTCTGTCGTCGCATCCCGTGCGGTAACCATAATGATTGGGACATTCGAAAACTCTCGTATTTTTTTACACGTTTCCCATCCGTCCATCTCTGGCATCATGATATCAAGCAATACAAGGTCTGCTTTATTATTTTCTAAATAGCGAATCGCCGCTACTCCTGATTCACATTTCACACAACGGTACCCATTTGGGGTAAGATACAATTCGAATAAATCTAACATTCGTTTTTCGTCATCAACCAATAAAACCGTGTACACCTTCATCACCCCCTCGGCAATGTAATAAGCATAGTTGTTCCTTTTCCGAATTGGCTTGTGGCGGAAATCGAACCGCCGTGCGCTTCGACAATTTCTTTTACAATCGCCAATCCAAGCCCCGTCCCTCCGCCTATTCGCGATCTAGATTTATCCACCCTATGAAATCGTTCAAAAATATGTGGCAAGTCTGCTTCAGGGATCCCTATTCCTTCGTCGGAAATCATGATGATTACGTTCTTTTTCTCTCGTTTGACATGCATTGAAACGGTAGAGCATTCATGGGAATATTTTAACGCATTGTCTAAAAGGTTGGTCATCACTTGTTCAAATCGCTGTCGGTCAATATAGACGGTAACGTTTTCCTCGCAACGATAAATAAGCACCATTTGTTTCGCCTGAAACGCAGGAGCCATTTTCTCGTATATTTTTTTCAAAAAAAGGCACAGTGGGGTCGGCTCTTTCTCAATTTGAAACGAATGTCGGTCCATTTTCGCAAGCTCAAACAAATCTTTCACTAACTTTTGCATACGCTCGGCTTCTTCATAAATAATGGACAAATAGTTCGCTCGTTCTTCCTCGGCGATGTTCGGTCTACGCGCAATATCCGCATATCCTTTCACATATGTAAGCGGAGTGCGCAACTCATGTGAGATGCTCGCTAAAAATTCGTTTCGTTCTTTTTTCAAATATTCCAAATCGGCCGCAAGGGTTTGAATCGCTTTTCCGAGTTGCGCTAACTCGTCTTCCCCTTTTACTTGCAGGCGAACAGAAAAATCCCCCTTGCTTAGTTTCTCGGTCGCTTGTTTCATCCGAATGAGCGGAATCGTAATGACTCTTGATAAGAAAAAAATCGTCATAATCGTCAAAAAGACAGAAACAACTCCAACGACGAGAAAATGATGTTTTAATTTAGAAATCATATTTTGAATGGAAGCCGTCCGCTGAAACATATACACATATCCTTTTGTCTTTCCTTCCATCCGAATCGGGCTGGCGGTAGCGATATACGGTTGTTTTTTCCAGTTGTTTTGCACCACCATCCCGCTATGAGAAATGTGGCGAACATCGGCATGTGGAATGAGTTTTTTCGCAAACGGCAAAATGCGATCAGAAAAATATAAAATATTCCCGTTCGCATCGGTAATGACGACATCCGTTTCTGCTTCCGACTCCATCATCACGACATGTTCTAACGTGGAAAGATGATAGCTTTTTTCCAATACATCCCGATGATTATTCCCTCTTGCCAACAACTGCTCAAATTCCTCATTAATTCTCGCGTTCACAAGCGTCACATACAACGACGCAAATAACACCGTTTCGATTCCTAGCACAAAAACAAAAAACAATAGCCCTAATTTAAATGAAAGTTTTCGCACGAAGATTCCTTCCTTACAGGCGTTTTTCTTTATTATAGCAGAAAAAATATGGAGAAAATGTGGAGGAACGACATGCGCCTGTGAGGTTGAGGCAGGGGACTGCACGATATCTAAACAGATTAGAGATTAGCAAAAAGAAGTAACCAGCTTCATCCGTTAGTTTTAGGGAAGTGGTTACTTCTTTTGGTTTAGTTTATATAGTGACAATCAATGTCCACATTCCAATGATGCCTATTCCTTAAGTAACTTAATTTAGCTTCTGTAGATGAGCAAATTCACTAACATAAATTTACATTGAAACAAAAAGGAAACATGAACCCGATTCCTTGTTTAGAATAGATGTATCCACAACTATCGACAAGGAGGTTCATGTCTCATGAATCGATTAGCACATCATCAAGGAATTCACAAGTTTTTGACGATGCTGAGGTTACCACTTTATTTTTCAAAACCGGTCATGAAGCATCTCGCACACATTGTGGATGCGATGATGACAAAGGGCTTTTCAGGAACGCTGACCGATCTTCATCATGGGAGCTTTTATCCGAACCATCGCACAACACTGAGCCATTTTTTCACGAAAAGTCCGTGTGATGAAGAAACATTGTTTCGCCAACTCCAGAAGTGGGTGCTTCATCGTGTCGAAAGCATAGCTAAACAGAACAATCACCCCTTTTTGTTTCGATCGATGATACGGGTAGCGGCTCGCTTAGGTGTCGATGACTCCAATAAAAAAGGAGCTGTCCAATCAGTAGATTGTTACACTATTGGACGCCCCGTTCGACATGTGCCTAGCACTTAATTATTATTACTCGTACAAAATCCATGCTTTTTCACTTTCTACTTCGCAATTTACCTTTAATTTCTTTGATCTGCAGTCTAACGAAAATGGCAAAACATAATATAGCCACAACCACAATTACTAAGATAGCTATATAAGGTTCGATAAAGTCAGAAATAGGTGTATAACCAAGCATAAATCCCAGTAATGTGGGGATGATTGCATAAACATAATCGGTGTCTTTCGTCTTGATGATGCGAAACAGTAGAAAATAGATAAAGACCACGAGGAAAATTCCGTTTATTTCGTAAGCTCCCACTATAAGCCCTCCTAGTTGCCTGCAGCTGAGTACCCTTTTCTAAAACCATTCGCAAATATGGCTATGTCAGGTATGAAGCCCCATATTCCTATCGCTTTAATCGCTCCTTTAGCTACTCCTTTGGCTACCATTTGTGTTGCTGCTTTTTCGATCCTTCCAACTTCTAATCGTGTTTCTGCTTTAGAAATACGCATTTCTACTTCTGCTCGTGCATTTTTAGCTCCCTTAATCCCTCCCCCCAACAGCCGGACCTACCTTACTAGCAGTATTAGCAGCACCACTCCAATTAAATCCATACGAAGCTGCTACATCCTTTAACCCTTGTTTTGTTTAATTCCTGATTCAATTCTATTCCATGTAGACATTGCTAACCATCCTTTCCACTAGAAATAAAATGTAGTGATAAGTAATGAATATCTGTACATTTATTTATCTTGAATTAAGAAAAATCCAAACAGTATCTCTTATGTTTTTTGATCAAAATGATAGCTATAAGAATTAAAATATTTCTTACCATATGAAAGCTTTTCCCGTCTTATACGAAAAGCACCCTCAGCCAGCTTCCTACCATTTAACAAATACACGAAAAATTTATATTCATTCGCTTTTTGAACATGCTCTAAGAGCTGATTGTGTTCAAATAAAATCACGTGTGCAAAAGTTCTGTGATAACCTCCGCCCTTTCCAGCCGGTATAACGTCTATATTACCGTATACCATTGTATTGTTTTGCTCAATAACGATGACAACAGGCATATCTTTTTTTATATAAAGAAATTCTGTAAACACACATAATTCCCGATCATAAACGCTAAAATCACTTGTTGGCTGTAATGGAAAAAGCACTCCTTGATGATTTTTTTCCACCCCCATGCATGTTAAGCATTTCACTAGGCGAGTATCCTGAAAATACTCATTCATTTTTGCTAATAGGTTGGTACTTATTTCAAGAATTTTTTGCTTCCTAAAGGAAATACTTAATACTTCTTCCTCCCCCTTTTCTACTATATGGCTGAAATCAAAAAAAACCATTAGTCGACTCGATACGACAAGAAATTTCCTTGAACTTCACCTCAATCTCCCTTAAAAAAGGTAAATACAATTTCACAATAAACACATCCAATCGTCGCAATATTCACAATAAAATTTTATCCTTTTTTTGTCAATATGTTACGATGAAAAAAGGCAAAATTTAAGTGATATATCAAAAATAACAAAGGGACGGAGGAGGAAATGGAAACACTAGTCACGATATGTTTTGAATTTGTAGGAGGATTGTTAAATTTTTTGCTTCTAGGTCAGTTTGATTACCTCATAGCAAAACGAAGATTGAAACATATGCAAACAACAAGAGTGATTGAAACACAAAAACCGTTCGACAAAAACACTGTAAATCGTTTGTTAAAAGATCCGAGCATTTCTACATATTTACTTTCAACAACAAACTACAAAAAACTGTTGCATGATAAAGATATACAAAAACAGTTCAACAAAGCGATCAGCAAATATGTATAAATCGCCCATGACAAAGGTGGGCGATTATATTTTTTCTTTGTATAAAGATGCTGTGCTAATTAATATGACTCCTGCCAACAAAAATGAAACGTATGCGACAAGTGGCGCAGCGCCTTGATTTTTCACGCCAATTCCAACAAACGCCCAAACAAATACAATTGGATATATGTAATCGTGTTGTCGGATCATGAACAGAAGAGCTAAAGCTGTTGCAACAAGTAACATCGCAATCGCCCAAAATACTTCAGGTAACCCGAGTCCGTCCCAACCATTGTATTTTAAAAAAAAGGAAATGTTTGCAATTGTCGCAACGCTAATCCAACTGAGATACACAGAAAATGGGAGCAAATCAAGACTTGTTGAATTCGTACGCTTAACAGCCATATATAACGAAATAAGGGTTAAAAGAAGAGAAACCATTACAATAACAGAAAAAAGAAAATATTCATAATGCCATACGACAATCCATAACGCATTAAACATACAGCTAGCTATAAAAGGAATAAACGCTTGGCGGTACATAGGTAAATGGCGACGAGAAGTTGGGATTTGTCTAAAAATCCAAATCGCTAATAGCACATAAATAAAGCCCCAAATCGAAAATACGTACCCTGCAGGTGTAAACAAGACGTTAACTTTACGCGATATGTCTCCTGTCGTCTGACCATTTAACGGAAGCCACTCAGCCATCACATTCACAAACACCATCCCGACATACGCTATAACATAACCAATAAGTCGCCCCATCGCTATCCTCCAACTCTTTTCTTTATCATTTATATTATTCCTTTTATATGGACACGATAACCGTTTATAACAAAAAGAGACGGTTTCTGTCCCGCCTCTTTTACACTCGCTCACCCCATATATCTTTCAACGTCCACGCTTCAACAGCAAGCACGGTCAATTTTCCACCTTCTGCAAACAATTCAATCCCTTGGCTCGTTTCAGATGGATATATTCTCCCTGTCATCACAAGCCGACCATCGTTGACGAATAACTCAACAGAAGAACGGTCAATAAAAACATGGAACGTGACAACGTCTTCTTGCTTATCCAATATGGCACGACGAATGCCTCCCTCTCCTTTTCCGGATCGGTTTCGGTCAAATGTAACGAAAGCGTCTTTTACGTCATAGCGGAAAACCGTTTCTTCACTTCCGTCTTCCGCACAGCGCACCTTTACACCAAATGCATTCCCACGAAAATCGGCTAATGAAAAACGAACGAGCAATTCTAGTCGATCGCCTTGAACTGGAAGTGTGTGCGTTCCGTCGTTTACTGAAATCGATTCCAGCCTCACGTGCTCTTGGCGCAATAATTGCAATTCCGGCACCGGCTTCATCAATAGCTTCTCATCATCTGCTAATTCCAAAAGACGCGGAATCGTCAACGCTCCTGCCCAACCGTGCGCTTGCGTCGGCATTGGTGACTCCCACATATCCATCCAGCCGAACAAAATACGCCGACCTTTTTCATCTTCAAACGTTTGCGCAGCGTAAAAATCAAATCCTTTATCCAACTCTTCAAACGCTCCGTGCGCTAGTTTTCCCGTTTCATAATCGAGCGTTCCGACAAGGTAACCAGTTTGATGAAGGTTTTGAAAACGATGGTCGTCTGGTTCGATTCCTTGTGGGGAAAACAGCAATATATCTTTGCCGTTCAAATGAAAGACGTCTGGGCACTCCCACATATATCCTAAGCTACCATCGCTTTCAGCCATGATATTTACATATTCCCAATGACGCAGATCTTTCGATTTATATAAAACAACTTTTCCGTTATTCCCCTCTCTTGTCCCGAGTACCATATACCAGTCGTCTCCATGTTTCCACACTTTTGGATCGCGAATATGGCCTTGGCAGTCAAACGGAGGCTCAGCTAAAACAGGGTTCGCTTCGTCCTTTTCAAAATGAATGCCGTCTTTGCTTGTCGCAATGCATTGGTATTGCTTCAACTCCGTTTGTTCCTCGTTCATCCAGACATTTCCGGTGTAAATGAGCGTGAGCACGCCATTGTCATTGACTGCACTTCCTGAAAAACAGCCGCCTTCGTCGTACCATTCGCTCGGCGCAAGCGCAATCGGTACACGTTCCCAATGTACAAGGTCGTTACTTTTCACATGCCCCCAGTGCATCGGCCCCCATGTTGGATTGTCGGGATGAAATTGATAAAATACGTGGTACTCCCCATTCCATTGAATCAATCCGTTTGGATCATTCATCCAGTGTACCGGAGCCATAATATGATATGCTAGCCGGTATGTGCCGCCCATGTTTTGTTTGGCAAGCTGTACTCGTGTTTCTACCTCGTGAATGTGCTTCGTATGTTTCGACATAAATTTGCCCCTTTCTCTTTGTTTATATATCAAGAAATGAAAAAATATGATGTGTAGAGAACTTTATGTTCGGAAATAAAGTGGAACGTCATTTCTCCAATTACACCTTCCCCCTCCATGCTCGTACGAAGCCGGGGGCATGAGCACAGGAGTGCCTTCGTACAACTCCATTCGTCGTTCTCCGAAAAGCTCAAAAAACTCGGCAAACGTATATAGTCGTTTTTCTTCACGCTCACTCATCCATCCCACCTTCGCCTGTTTTTTCATTCCTATTCATCCATTGTTCTAAATGATGCACCGCAATGCCGGAAAAACTTTTTGTACGAGCATAATGTTGCTGAACGATCGCTAATTGTTCATTCATATACGTTTCGCTCTCTTCAACAAATGAAACGTGATCTCCTTCCTCAACTTGTCCTGTTTCCACACCGATAACAATCGATTTGTTGTACTTTTTCGCAAAGTTCATTTCTTTTTTTACAATGTTAATGATTGCCTTTGCTTCATCGCGATACGCCATGATCGCCACACCGTCTGTATGTGCAATCACCCATTCCGCTAAGTTGCCGTTCACGTATTGTACTTCATCAAACCAAAACGGGATGTCGACTTCAAAACGTAGCGATCGTTCGCTTGAGAGCTGACGTGTGCGCTGTAAAAGTGTTTGATACGAAACGATCGCTTCTTCTCGGTTCGTACGCCAACGTTCATGCAAGTACGGTTCAACGTCTAAGTGTACACCGCTAAACTTTTCATTTTGTTCGGCAGCGCTTTCATATCGGTCAATCCATCGGAATAAACGTTCAATTCCTTCGTTCGTTTCAATCCAATGCGGTGCTCCATCTAGTACATAAACACGAATCCCTTTTTCGGTTGCATGCCGAACAAATTGACGGTACGTATCAATAGGGATTTCTTCGTCGATTTGTACGTATACATCGCTTATTTGCTTCTTTTCTAAAAATGAAAAGATGCGTTCTTCATTTTTCACAAGCAGCCACGGATTCCAAAGCCATGTGGCGCGCATGAGCTGTCTTTCTTGCGCAAACAAATATACTCCTCCCACAACAAGGACGAATAAAAATGCGATGATGCCAACAATTTTTTTCATCTATATCCCTTCCCACACATATCGATTATCTTTATTTTACTATGTTTTGCATAGAAAAGAGAATGACAAAACGACTTTTTTCACATGATATATAAAAAAAGTGGGGATGAAAAATGAATGCATTTTTCTTATTTTTGTCTTTATTCGTTATGGCGACCACACCTGTTCAGCGAATGAATGACGATATTGTTTGGAACGTTCCGACCGATGAAAAAATGGTCGCTATTACGTTTGATGACGGACCGGATATGTTATATACGCCTGACATTTTAACAATTTTAAAGCAGTATGACGCAAAAGCGACTTTTTTCGTCGTTGGATTTCGAGCGGAAAAATACCCTGACATTATAAAACGCCAAATGAACGAAGGACATGAAATTGCCAATCATACGTATAAACATCTCGATTTTCGCGGCAAGTCAAAACAAACGATTGAAGAGGAAATAAAAAAAAGCGAAGATGTCATATATCAAATAACAGGAAAACGACCGACTTTGTTTCGTCCCCCGCTCGGTTACTACAATAAACGTATCATTGACATTGCTAAGCAACGAGGATATACCGTCGTGATGTGGTCAAAACATCAAGACACGTATGACTGGAAAAACCCTGGAACAAGCCGCATCGTGCGCCGTGTCATTAGCCATATTCAACCTGGGCAAATTATTTTATTTCACGACCATGGAAGCGGCAGTCGAAAACAAACGGTTCAAGCATTAAAAGAAATTTTGCCGATTTTAAAAGAAAAAGGGTATACGTTTGTCACTGTCTCGGAGCTGTTAAAACACCATCCAAACTATCGCGATTTGAACTTGTAGCACCTTTCATGTAAGCATATATTTTGATTTTTCAGCCCATCCATCTCATAATAAAAGGGACAAATATTGGAAAGGGGCAAAGTGATGAAAAGTTTACAAGATGGTGCCACGTTACATAATGGAGTTCGCATGCCATGGCTTGGATTAGGCGTTTATAAAGTACAAGCAGGAGACGAAGTAAACAGAGCTGTTCGCACAGCGCTTGAAGTTGGCTATCGTCACATTGATACAGCTGCATTTTACCAAAATGAAGAAGGTGTCGGTCAGGCGATTCGTGAATCAGGCATTCCACGCGATCAAATTTTTGTTACAACAAAAGTATGGAACAGTGACCAAGGATATGAAGCGACATTAAAAGCATTTGACACAAGCCTAAAAAAACTCGGCTTTGATTATATTGATTTGTACTTAGTACATTGGCCTGTCAAAGAAAAATATAAAGAAACGTACAAGGCGCTTGAAAAGTTATATAAAGACGGTTTTGTGCGCGCGATCGGTGTTAGTAACTTCCAAATCCATCATTTAGAAGACATTCTTGCTGATTGTGAGATTAAACCGATGGTCAACCAAGTCGAGTTTCATCCGCGTTTTACACAAAAACCGCTTCTTGCCTTTTGTAAACAACACGACATTCAATTTGAAGCATGGTCACCACTCATGCGTGGCGGTGAACTGCTAAACGAGCCAACGCTTGTAAACATTGCACAAAAATATAATAAAACTCCAGCCCAAGTCATTTTGCGCTGGGACTTGCAACATGAAATCGTTACTATTCCAAAATCTGTAACACCTCAACGAATCGCGCAAAACGCAAACATTTTTGACTTTGCATTAACGAAAGAAGAGATGGATGCGATTGATGCGCTAAACGAAAACCACCGCATCGGTCCAGATCCAGATCATTTTGATTTCTAAAGGGGCAATTCATCGCCCCTTTCTTTCTTTTTTTTGATGCCTAACCATTGCGATCAAAAGAAGGAAGATAGGAATGATCATTTGAAGAGGAACGTGCATATAAATTGTAACAATTCGAAGCCCTTCTTTAATATGCTCAGCAAAATTGCTTGCAATGGCAAGAGACAAAAACAAGACTGAAATGCCTAGCGGATAAACAAGACGTTGATATTGTTTAAGCGCAAATAAGTCAGCCACGCCGATAACTCCTGCGTAAAAAAAGACGCCGACTTTGAAAAATCCGCCGACAATTAATGCAATCATAAATAGTACATCTAACCGTTCTAAAAAATTTGCCACGCGAATTTCTTGAATCGTATTTAGTAGTGGAAAAGTTGAACGTGAAACAATATCTGCGCCTAATACAGCTACATTCATCCCCATAATCATTGCTAAATTTATGCCACTTAACAATAATGCAAGAAACCCTGCCTTCCACACTTTTTCTTCCTTTTGTAAATAAGGAAAAATCATTGTAAAAACAACAAGTTCTCCAAACGGAACATATAATGTTTGCGTAAATACAACATGAAAAATGCGCGGCCATCCCTCTTCTAATATTGGTTGTAAGCGACGAACATCTATCTCTCCTGCGATAATAATCAGCACGAAACCTAACATAAGTATCCAATAAAGGGAAAAGAAAAATAATTGACTCGCTCGTGCGATCACTTCAATCCCTTTATATACAGCATACATCACAGTCAACATCATGACCGCATTTAAAATAAACAAAGGTGTCTCAGGGTATGCAAACGTTAATAACAGCTCTCCAAAATCACGCAATACACGAGCAGAAATATATAAAAAATAAAGCACATATATGAGCGCAAGTACTTTTCCAAAGAAGGGACCAACAATGCGCTGACTATACGATGTAAAAGGGAGATTCGGATAGTACGTGAAAAGGCGATAATAGACAAACAACAATCCGACACCGAAAACCATGCCGCATAAAATGGCAAGCCAAACATCTTGTTTCGCATCCACCCCAAGTGGAATAACCATCGCGCTACCATGTTCAAATAAAATGGCAAGCATAAATAGCTGTCGCGCACTTATACGCGCTCGCTCCACTTTCTCACCGCCTTTTCACTGAATATATGAACGAGTTCGCAATCCTGTTCTTCGAATAAATGATTCCACCTTTACTTGAACATCTAATTTCGGGAAATATTTATCATTCCACATTTTTTTCATCTTCTTCCATTCTTTTGGATATGTACGATGAACAACTTCTCCGAATCCGAAAATATCGCTTTTTTTCTTTTGAGCAACATGTACCGCTTTTTCAATTTCTGATTTAATCTCTTGTTGCATCACTTTTTCGAGTGCAACGATTTGTTTTGGATCGGTAAAGTCAATCGCAACAAATGTTTCACCAATATCTCCTTCTGTTGCAACTGTAACAAATATGATAGGCTTCCCATTTCTTAATTGTGCTGTCACTTTTGTTTTTGCCCGCACTACTTTATAAGACAATGCTTCTTTTTCTCCTTTCCAATCAACTGTGACGGCTGTCTGTTTTATTTTATCGAGAATCCATAATACTCCTCGCGCGTCTTCTTTTCCAATCCATCCGACAAGCTTTCCTCTTTTAAAAATGGCTAATTCACTAGCTCGAAGACGTGCAGTAGGCTCCATCGTACGAACATTTTCTTGATCGTCGCTATGCTTTCGATTTCCGTCTACATGAAAGCTGCTCATGATGACTTCCTTTCCAGCAAGCGAAAAACTTTCAATTACTTCCCGTAAACGAGTGCCAACATTTTCTCCCCACATCATTTCTGTTAATTCTAACGTTTTAATCATTTGATTTGCTGGGATTTTATCGACTGGCGTGAGCACAGATAACAATTGCTTTGCTGTTTGCTTACGAGCAATCACAATATTTGCTGTTGGGCGAAATTGCGGATTACGCTCAACAACATCAAAAATTTGCTGAATTCCTTCCTTCGCAAGTTCTTCCCCAACCACAACAAGATTCGTATGAGCGTAGTATGGAATGCGGGATATTTGCTTCGACGCTTTCCGACTCGCCTCCACTAACGTATCGCCTGTTGAGGTATATAAAGCTACAGGAAGCCCCGTACTTCCCCCTCCTCTTTGCGTCGCCCCTGCTACGTTCCCAGGATTGACGACTTGAAACGTCGATATATACTTTCCATCCTTTTTATCTATACCAACTGCAATAATTAATGCTAAATCCCTTAACTCCTTTTTACTCCAACATCCGAAAAGTAGCGTACATATGAACAACATAAAAATAAGAAAAGGATATCGTTTAATTTTCATCCCCTTCTCTCCTCATTTCCTGATTAGGCTTCGGACGTTGTTCGTCCCCTTGACGAACGATATTTGTTTCTTCTGCAATACCATGTGGTCGATCAGTTAATGCCCATAAAGGAAAACGTACGAACGTATCACGTAAATTCATTGGAATAAGCGGAGCGAGCGGTGTCATATACGGTACACCAAACGAACGAAGACTACATAAATGAATAGTCATCCAAATTAATCCAATTAAAATACCATAAAAACCAAATAATGCAGCTAACACCATTAACAGAAAACGAATGAGACGCGCGGAAACTGCAATGGCAAATGATGGTGTAGCAAAACTAGCGATCGCTGTAATCGATACAACAATAACCATGACGGAAGAAACAAATCCCGCTTCGACCGCTGCTTGTCCAATGACTAGTGCACCAACAATCGATACAGCTTGTCCCACAGTTCGGGGCAACCGCACTCCAGCCTCGCGTAAAATTTCAAACGTTACTTCCATAATAACGGCCTCTACAAACGCAGGGAACGGAACAGATTCACGTTGTGCGGCAATCGCAATAACGAGAGAAGTCGGGATCATTTCTTGATGAAATGTCGTCGCTGCAATATACAGAGACGGCGCAACAAGTGAGATGAAAAATACGAGTATGCGTAAAAAACGAAGGGCTGTTGCAATATCAAAACGTGCATAATAATCTTCAACCGCTTGAAAAAATTGAATAAACACCGCTGGTGCAATAAGAACAAAAGGCGTCCCTTCTACAAAAATAGCAACACGTCCTTCTAATAAGTTTGCTGCAACACTATCCGGACGTTCTGTATGATAAATGGTTGGAAACGTCGTAAACGTTTCATCTTCAATGAATTGTTCAATATAACCGGATTCTAGTACACCGTCCATACAGATGCGTTGCAGTCTGCTACGTACTTCTTCGACAATGTTGTCATCCGCAATTCCTTTCATATACATTATACGTACGTTTGTGTGTGTCACCTCACCAACTGTAATGGCTTCTACCCATACATGTGGATGTTGAATGCGTCGTCGCACCATGGCTACATTTGTTGTTAGTGATTCTGTAAACCCTTCGCGTGGTCCACGGATAGATAATTGTGTGCTCGGTTCTGTAATAGCACGGTACTCTCCACCTTTTACCGCTATACTAATTGCCTCTTGCATACCGTGAATAAATAAAATGCTTTCCCCAGACATGAGCAAGGAAAATACGTCATTCCATTGTTTCACACGTCTCGTTGTATTGGCTGTAGCGATCTTTTTCTCAATATATTCTAATTGATCACAACACATTGAAGGAAAAGACAGTTGTACACTGGCTTCAATGAACAATTGCTGAACCATATTTTCATCAACCATTCCACTAACAAAACAGAGCGCTGACGAAAGATTGTCTTCCTTCCCAAGCCAAAAACGGCGAATGACAATATCTGCACTATTCCCCGTTATATTACGTACCTTTTCTATATTTGCGTGTAAATCTCGCTCAATCGTCCCATATATTCCTTCTTGCGCTACTTTATCACATGGATATGCTTGCTTTTTGTTCTGATTTCTCAACCGCAACCACATTCGCCTCTCTCCATTCACTATCGCTTATGGTTAGAATAAGCAATAAATACATATGTTATGCAAAAAGGAATAAAACACGTCAAAAAGTTGCACGCTAGTCCAAAAAAGATATTCATGGAGATGAACAAATGAAACTTGTCGTCATTTCTGTTCTTATCCCTATGTTGTTAGGTGGCCTAGCCATCAGTATGAATGTATTGTTAGGGATGAGCATGTACCAAGCGTTTATTGATATTTTTAATCCATTTAAAGTGATGGAGCCCATCGAACTAGGCGTGTTGTTTTTTCTGATCGTCCCATGGATACTTGATACATCCCTCCATCTGTTTCGAAAAAAAAGTCAAAACAAAAAAACCGAACAGCGCTCGCGTTAAGCGAACACCGTTCGGTTTTTTTGTTTTCTCATGCCTAAAGGAACATATACGCAAAACGGTTCACTTTCCATATAATCGCCTGTGACTGCATATGCACGAGCACGTGATCCGCCACAAACGTAGCGAAATTCACAAATGCCACATTTCCCTTTATATAAATCTGGTTGGCGTAATTGTTTCATCACTTCCGATTCACGATAAATGCGCGCTAAAGGTTGTTCACGTACGTTGCCGCATACGATCGGAAGTAAGCCACTTGGCATGACATCTCCTGTGTGGGAAACGAAAACGAAGCCGTTACCATCATTCACGCCTTTTGGCGCTCGTTTTAATCCGTCAATGATTGAAGCACGGTCAGTCGTCATCGCATGTTCATAACGAATATCCCCTGCTTCAATTTGTTTTTCTCGCATTTTTTGTTGAATGACAACACGACGATAATGTTGCGCTGCTGTCGTTTTAATATCATATGGTGCTGTTTTACTTAATTCATATAACCAACGAAACACTTCTTCATGTTCAGCTGGAGTAATGCAGTCATTCATTTGCCCACGACCTGTTGGAACGAGTAAAAAAATGTACCACATCACTGCATTTAAATCGCCAACTAATTTCGCCATCTGTTCTAAATGATTGTAGTTATAGCGCGAAATGACGGTATTCACTTGCAACGGCATATGCAGTTCGTTTAAATAGCGGATGTTTTCAATCGTTAAATCAAATGATCCTGGTGTACCGCGAAATCGATCATGAATGTCAGCCGTCGGCCCATCTAAGCTAAATGCCCAGCGCGACAATCCAATCTCTTTTGCTTTTTTCATTTTTTCTTTCGTCACATTGGGCGTTGCACTCGGTGTAATCGAAACACGCATTCCTTTTTTCATCGCATACTCAGCAAGATCAAACAGATCTTCACGCATCATACAGTCTCCGCCCGTAAATACAAGCATTGGATTGTTCATTTCATATATCTCATCAATTAATCGAAGACCTTCTTCATATGTTAGTTCACGCGGATCAGGGAGAGGCTGGGCGTCCGCACGACAATGTACACATTTTAACTGACACGCTCTCGTCACTTCCCAAATGACGATAAACGGATTTTCATTATAATCTACCACATGCGCATGTTTATGCATATTCCATCACCAGCTTCTTGTGTTGTTTTTCACATTCATTATAGGCTCATTTTTTAATGACACACGCGCATGTTTTTGACGATTTTTTAAACATCGTTATGCTAAAATGGAACAAGGAAAAGGTAGCGTCAAAAAATCTATGAAAAGTCATCACGGGCTACCTTTTGAAGGGAAATAAAGGGGATGGTGGAATCGGATTCGCCCTTGACCAACAC
>NZ_LIOK01000012.1:0-62602 GCF_001418025.1 Anoxybacillus suryakundensis | reverse complement strand
CGCAGCGGAAACGGTCATGACCCAAATTCCTCATCCCTTTAATTTGGGAGACAAGGGATTTATCAGTAGCGAATTGCAAAAAAAGTTGTATAAAGCGTACCAAATCGCCTTTTGGACTCCATCTCGCAAAAACCAGAAACATCGCCCATCGGCATCATGGGAGAGATGGCTCAAACAAAAACGGAAAGTGATAGAAACGGTGTTCTCCGTCCTTGCCGACCAGTATCGTATCACAGACATTCGTGCGAATTCGATTTCAGGATTTGAAGTGGCACTAGATGGCATATTGTTGGTGTATTCGCTTGTCACACTCGGGCTAGTTGAGCGCTAGCGCTCAACTAGCACCACGGGTTTCATTTATTTTTTTTAACAATTTCCATTCAACGACGAATATGGACAGCTGAAGAAATAGAGCGAGAACAGCTTATTCGACAAGTTGAAGAAGAGATGATGGACAGAAAATGTTCAATGTACCGATTGTTTTAATTTTTAATCAAGACAAATACATGATGAAAGGAGAATGAAAAATGAAACAACAACAAACGAAAACAAATATAACATGGACGGTAGATGACGATTAGTTTTTCGCAACAAGAGTTGATCAATGAATCAGCTCTTGTTTCTTTACAAAATCTTTACTTGTTTTATATAAGTATATAATTATATAATGATAAACGGATAAGGGAGGGAGGTATATGTATCACATCGAAGAAACTGCAACGATTCTAAAACTATTAGGAGATAAAACAAGATTAACAATTACGGCTATATTAAATGAAACCGATTGTTGTGTATGTGAACTTGTCGACATGTTACAAATGAGCCAACCAGCCATTAGCCAGCATTTACGAAAACTAAAAGATAACGGTTTAGTGAAAGAAACAAAAAAAGCACAATGGGTGTTTTATTCACTCAACAAACAACATGTGTGTTACCCACTTATTCAAAGCATTTTAGATCATGTGTCGAACAAGGGAGAAGAAATTGATCGACTCGAGCAAAAAGGGAAACGCATTCTTTGCGAATAAACAAGAGGAGTGGTTTTTTGCTTTCTGTGTTTCTTGCATCGTCGATTTTTCTCGTAACACTTGTATTTGTCATTTGGCAACCACGCAATTTATCGATCGGTTGGTCAGCATGTGGTGGTGCAGCATTAGCATTGCTCGTTGGGGTCGTTGATGTTCAAGATGTCATCGATGTAACGAACATCGTCTGGAATGCAACACTTGCTTTTATCGCAATTATTATCATTTCTTTAATTTTAGATGAAATTGGCTTTTTTGAATGGGCAGCGTTACATATGGCACTTATTTCTAAAGGTCATGGGGTGCGGATGTTTATATTTGTTTCGATTCTCGGAGCGCTCGTATCGGCCTTTTTCGCTAACGATGGCGCAGCACTTATTTTAACACCAATCGTATTAGCTATGATGCGCGCATTACAATTTGATGAGCGAAACGTACTGCCATTTATTTTAGCGAGTGGATTTATCGCTGATACGACGTCGTTGCCGCTCGTCGTCAGCAATCTTGTCAATATTGTATCTGCGGACTTTTTCCGTATTAGTTTTGGTGAGTATGCATCCCGGATGATCATTCCAAACTTTTTCTCACTCGCAGCGAGCATCGGAGTGTTGTATTTATACTTTCGAAAAGATATTCCAGAACGATATAATTTATCGCACGTTAAACAACCATATGAAGCCATTAAAGATACGCGGATGTTTCGGTTATCGTGGATCGTTCTTGCTGTCTTGCTTATCGGTTATTTTGTCTGTGAATTCGTAAACATCCCTGTATCGTTTATTGCTGGTGCTGTGGCGTTATTGTTTTTATGGATGGGAAAACGTAGTCCCGCTGTACATGTGAAACAAGTAGTAAAAGGGGCGCCATGGGCTGTTGTGTTTTTCTCCATCGGAATGTACGTTGTTGTGTATGGATTGCGTAATGTAGGGTTGACAACCGTTTTGGCTGACTTAATTGAAATGGCAGCGAATGAAGGACTGTTTGTTGCAACAATTGCTATGGGTTTTATCTCAGCTATTTTATCCTCCGTCATGAACAATCTGCCAACCGTCATGATTGATGCGCTAGCCATCGCTGATACAAATACGACGGGAATCATTCGAGAAGCGCTTATTTATGCCAATGTGATCGGTTCCGACTTAGGACCAAAAATTACGCCGATCGGTTCACTCGCTACTCTTCTTTGGTTGCACGTACTTTCAACAAAAGAAGTAAAAATTACATGGAGAACTTATTTTAAAAACGGCTTTATTTTAACTATCCCTACATTATTTATTACTCTCGTAGGGTTATATATATGGTTACTTATTATTCATTAGAAGGAGTCGATTGCAATGAAAAAAATCATTTATTTCTTATGCACAGGAAATTCTTGCCGCAGCCAAATGGCCGAAGGCTGGGCTAAAAAATATCTTGGAGACGAATGGGAAGTATATAGCGCTGGTATTGAAGCGCACGGTTTAAACCCCAACGCCGTAAAAGTGATGAAAGAAGTAGGAATCGATATTTCAAACCAAACATCCGATGTCATCAATCCAGAAATTTTAAACAAAGCCGATTTAGTCGTTACATTATGCGGACATGCAGCTGATCATTGTCCGGTCACACCACCGCATGTCAAACGCGTTCATTGGGGATTTGACGATCCAGCGAAAGCAGAAGGAACGGAAGAAGAAAAATGGGCTGTTTTCCAACGCGTTCGCAATGAAATCGGGGAGCGAATTAAACGATTTGCAGGAACAGGAGAGTAAAACGACGAATATAAACTTATTATTTATATATCCAATATATTTTCCATAATTTAATTATGTAAACTTAAAGAGCCAAACGGGAAGATCCCCGTTTGGCTCTCCTTAAATTTCTTTCACTAAAAGACTTGTCAATTGCTTCATTGATTGTGACAACCATTTTTTACGATGGTATATAAGTTGAAGGGAGAGGTGCATATCCGCCTCTGGAAGAAAAATACGAACTAAACTCCCTTTTGCTAGTTCGGTCTCTACCGCCATGAGCGGCAAAAAAGCGATACCAAGTCCATAAGCGACACAGCGTTTAATTGCTTCAATGCTACCTAATTCAATCGTGTATTCAAAACGAATACTATGATTACGATACAAATTTCCAATGACTTCTCGATAACTACATCCTTGTTCGGTCACAATAAGCTTTTCATCACTTAACATACGTATATCCACTTTATCTAATTGGGCTAAATGATGATCCGGTTTAGCAACAAGAACTAGCGGCTCTTGTTTAATCACAGTAACATTTAGATCTGGATCTTCTCGTTTTTCATCTAGAATAATAGCTAAATCATATTTTCCTTCCTTTACTCCTTTGACAAGTCGATTACAAATATTTTGTTGCAACAGCAAATTTACTCTCGGATACCTTTGCTTAAATGCTTGTAAATAAGGTGGAAGATAAAACCCAGCGACTGACTCAATCGTACCGATCGATAAACTCCCAGCGAGGTCTGCTTGCTCGGAAAGACTTTGCTTTGCTTCATCAATCAAACTAACAATTTTATTTGCATATTCAAGCAGTTCGATTCCGGCAGATGTCAGTTTAATTTTCCCGCCCCAACGTTCAAACAAAACAACACCAAATTCCTCTTCTAGTTTTTTTATTTGTGTTGTCACGCTAGATTGAGCGTACCCCAACATCTCACCAGCCTTCGTAAAGCTATTCCATTTCGCCACTTCCCGAAATGTATGCAAATAGTCAAGATTCATACTTCCAGCTCCCCATCAAAAATATTGATGAACAATATCAATTATTATCAATAACACCTATGACCAAATACTTGTAAAATTGATTATAACAGAAATTTAACAATGAGTCAGGAGGATGTTTCATGCTAACAAGAAATATGAAAACGTATATTCTTTTGTTTTTAACCGCTACCATCTGGGGCGGGGCCTTTGTCGCTGGAAAAATTGCAACGACAACTTTACATCCTGTGTCGGTTGCTTTTTTTCGCTTTTTTGGCGCTAGTTTGATTTTATTTCCGTTATTACATTGGAAAGAGCCGAATAGATCAACGCCATCCAAAAAAGACTGGGGGGTGTTAGCACTTCTTGGTTTAACAGGAGTGTTTTTGTACAATATTTTCTTTTTTATGGCTACGAAATACGCACCAATCGTCAAAAGCTCACTAGTCATTGCAGTTAACGCACCGCTCATTACGCTGATGTCGGCATTGTTTTTAAAAGAAAGATTGAACATGAGAAGCATATTTGGCATGTTTCTTGCTGTATTTGGGGCGGTATATATCATTACAAACGGTCATCCGTCTGTACTTATCGAAATGGGTGTCGCACCAATCGATCTCGTGTTAGTAGGAGCATGTCTCAGCTGGAGTACATACTCTGTCATTGGAAAAATTGCGATGAAAAAGTTTAGTCCTCTTGCAGCGACAACCTATGCAACAGGTTTTGGAACACTATTTTTAGCACCGTTTGCGCTATATTACACTTCCTTTGCATCCATCGAAGCGAGCGAATGGGATGTTTGGTTGAGCGTTCTATACGTTGCTATTGTTGTTTCGGCAATCAGCTTTGTTTGGTGGTATAATGGCATCCAAAAAGTAGGTGCTTCAACTGCTTCCGTTTTCATTAATGTCATGCCTATTTCTGCTACCGTAATGGGAACAATGTTTTTTAATGAACATTTAACGTTCACTCATATTATTGGAGCAGCGTTTGTCTTTAGTGGTATTTTACTTAATATTTACAGCAAACAAGAAAAAATGGTGTTTTCTCTCATCAAAAAAGGAGCGAACATATGACTGTTGTAAAGAATAATCATATTTGAGGTGCAAGAAACATGTGGAAAGGCTACGGGCTCGTATTGTTATCAGCAATCGGATTTGCGTTCATTCCAATCTTTGCATTGCATGCATACAATAGTGGCGTCAATGTCACGACATTGTTGTTTTTACGTTTTGCCTTGGCTGCTCTGTTCTTTTTTATGTATGTATGGTTCAAAAAGAAAAACGAGAAAGTATCGTGGTCCCAGTTATTTTATCTATTCTTACTTGGCGGCATTTTCTATATGCTACAATCTTCGCTTTATTTTCATGCCGTAAAGTACATTCCGTCATCGCTCGCTGCTTTATTGTTGTATTTAAACCCTATATTCGTCGCTGTTTTTTCATTTTTTATCAATAAAGAAAAGTTGACGAGACAAACCGTCATAGCGATCTTGATTTCTTTTTCGGGAATGTTGCTCGTTCTAGGAGCACCAGAAGGAAAAATCCATCCAGTTGGTATTGCGTTAGCTATTGGAGCAGCGGTAATTTACTCGATTTACATTATTGTCGGAAATAAAGTGATAGCACACGTTCCACCGATGACAGCAAGCGCCTACATCGCGCTCTTTGCCGCATTTTCTTTTTTTGTCTGGGGAATCAGTACGGAAACGCTACATTTCCAATTTGATGCGAAAGGATGGATTCCGGTGATCGGAACATCGTTCGTTTCGAGCGTTTTAGCAATGCTGGCGTTTTTTGCAGGAATGAATATCATTGGCCCGACAAAAGCAGCAATTTTAAGTATGATAGAACCGATCGTGACGTTCCTTCTATCAATGGTATTTTTACATGAAAGCGTATCGTCTATCCAAATGATTGGGGGACTGATTGTGTTGAGTGGAGCTATGCTTGTTGTCACAACAAAGGAACTTAAACCAAAGAAAAAATCGACCTCTATCAGTGCGTGATGGGGGCGATTTTGTAAAATAGCAGGAATATTACCTACCATTATCTAATTCTAATAAATATGTCTTTATAGTAGCGAGGAGGATTGTCGTGAATCAAAATGCAAACTCCCCGTCAGTGGCGCTAGTGACAGGGGCCTCCAGTGGGTTTGGACTACTCGTAAGCGTTGCACTTGCGCGTGAAGGATATCGGGTCGTTGCTTCGATGCGAAACAGGCAAAACAAAGAAATGCTTGCAACCGTGGCGTGTGAAGCCGGCGTGTACGATCAGATAGAAGTCGTATCTCTCGATGTCACCGATTTTGCCGCAGCGGAATCGGTCGTGAGCGATGTCATCAATCGCTACGGACGAATCGACGTATTAGTTAACAATGCAGGATTTGCTGTTGGTGGTTTTGTGGAAGAACTCGAACTTGAAGACTGGAAGCGTCAGTTTGCGACGAACGTTTTTGGATTAGTTGCCGTTACAAAATCGGTTTTGCCAGTTATGCGAACGCAACGTAGTGGTAAGATTATCAACATTAGTAGCATTAGCGGACGAATCGGTTTTCCGGCGATGGGTTCATATGTCGCTTCGAAATTTGCTGTCGAAGGATTTAGCGAATCGCTTCGTTTAGAGATGTTGCCGTATGGGGTATATGTCGTGTTAATTGAGCCCGGGTCATTCAAAACAAACATTTGGTCGAAAGGGCTTCAAGAGATGTCCGTCCGTTCAGGTTCGCCATATGAAAAAGAAATGAAAACCATTGTGCAATACGTGAATCGAGTAGCCAAAACAGCTCCACCTCCTGACGAAGTCATTAGGCAAATAATCAAAGTCGTCCAATCGCCGACTCCTCATTTGCGTTACCCCGTAGGGAGAGGAGTCGCATTGACGCTAATGCTGAAAAACTTGTTGCCATGGAAGTGGTGGGAATGGATTGTCATGAAATCTCTTAAACAAAAATAAGTACCACATATGCAGCTACAGAAAACATATATTTTGAAGTAGGAGTTTTGAAAATTTTATAAAATCATTGACAAAGTGTTTTAGACCAGAATGAAACAGGGGGGGAAGAGGTGGGGAATGTTTATTTTTTTACCGGATTTCCGGGATTTATTTCGTCGATGTTGCTTGAGGAGTTAATTGCGAAATGGGCTCCAGAAAAAGTATATACATTGGTGCTTCCTCCTATGAAAGAGAAAGCGATAGCAGAAAAAGAAAGAATTTGTTCTTCCGCTTATTTTCCACAAGCAAAATGGGAAATCATCGAAGGGGATATTACTAAGTCAAACCTTGCATTCTCAGAAAAACAGCTTCACATGCTGGCACAGTCAGTCACCCACGTATTCCATCTTGCAGCTATTTACGACTTGGCTGTCCCTGAACACATTGCCCGAATGGTCAACGTAGAGGGAACAAAACAAGTGAATGAATGGGTTTCCTTACTTCCGCATTTGCAGCGCTATGTATATTTTAGCACTGCATACGTATCAGGAACGCGACAAGGAATGATTTTCGAGCATGAACTTGATAAAGGACAGTCATTTAAGAACCATTACGAAGAAACGAAATTTCTTGCAGAAGTAGCTGTACGTGAAGTAGCACACAACGTGCCAACGACGATTATTCGTCCTGGTATTGTGGTTGGTCATTCAAAAACAGGAGAAACGATGAAATTTGATGGTTTGTATTTTATGCTCAACATGTTTGAGCGTCTAAAGTTCCTTCCTGTCATTCCGTATCTCGGCAAAGGGGAGGCGCAAGGAAATTTTGTTCCGGTTGACTACATTATCGAGGCGACGCTCTATTTGGCACATACGGACGAAGCGATTGGCAAAACGTATCATTTAACCGATCCCAACCCGTACAAAATGAGAGACATTTATCGGATGATGATGACCGAATATCTCGGGAAAGAACCGAAAGGAATACTGCCGCTTAGTCTTGTCAAATGGGCGATGTCATTTTCCTTCCTTCGTAAATGGTTGCGCGTAGAAAAAGAGGCGCTCGAATATTTCGAATGTGCGTCCATATATGATGCAACAAATACACGCAACACTTTAGCGAAGATAGGGATTACTTGCCTTGATTTCCGCGATGTCATTCCTGTGATGGCGCGTTATTATCGAGAACATCGACACAACTCAACCAAACAGCTGACGATTCACTAGACATTTAACAGAAAAAAGAAGCTTCGTCCAAAGAAAACATTACGGCATAATGGAGGGAATATGTTACAAATAAAACGACTATCAGAATGTACGTTAGAAGAAGCGGTACGTGCCTGGAATGCTGGATTTGAAGGGTATTATTTTCCGATTCAGCTGACGATAGAAAGCTTTTTGTATCGATTAGTAGGGGAAGGGCTTTCTCCTTCATTATCTATTATTGCTTTTTACCATGATGAGCCAATTGGGATCGTGCTAAACGGTGTTCGTGAATGGAAAGGAACTTCAATGGCTTGGAACGGTGGCACAGGAGTAGCGCCTGCGTTTCGAAAAACAGGGATTGGAAAGGCGTTAATGGAAGCGACACTTGACGTTTACCAAGAAGCAGGCATTGGGCTTGCAACATTGGAAGCGATTAGCGAAAACGAGCGGGCTATCGGACTATATAAAAAGTTCGGATATGAAATCGTGGACGAACTCGAATACTTGCAGTTTCAAAAAGCGATGCCACGTTTACTAGAGGACGAACCATTTCAAGTGGAAATCACTATTCCACAACAAATAAGCCATCTTTCGTTTTATAAAGGGCGACATCCGTGGCAAACACAATGGCAAAGCGCCAGAGATGGCGAAGCGATTGTTGTAAAAGACGAACGGGGATGCGACATCGGTTATGCATATTATCGCCGCATTTTTGACGCAACAGGCAAGCATGAAAAAACGATTTTATTTCAGTGTGAAGCTTCCCCCGAAAGAAACGACAAAGAACATATCCTTCGGCTTTTGCTTGCAAAAGTGTTTAGTAATTGTCCAGACGAGATCGTGAAAGTAGTAGCAAACATACCGATTACTTATTCGTTGCCCACCTACTCACTTTTAAAAGAAATCGGCTTTCAAACAACCGTCAAACAAGTGTGGATGCAGAAGCGGATGAGATAAAAAAGCTGTTGGGCTTGTTCCAACAGCTTTAGCTTTCGATCCCTTGAGCTTTACTCTTTTTTCTCCAACACCTGTTTTAACAAATCGCCTAAACTTGTGCCAAACGAATCATTCTCGGCACTATATTTTTTCAATAACGCCCGTTCCTTATGTCCAAGTTTTGTTTTTTTCTGCTCTTCAGCTTTTTCAATGACATTGCAAGGTCGGCATTGGAAGTAGACACCTGCTTTTCCTTCGTGAATTTCCATCCGCTTTTTACATTGTGAGCAGCGTCGGTTTGAAAGCTTTGGATCTTTTCGTTTTCGAAATCGGCATGCCATATTCGAGCATACGAGCATGCGTCCCTCTTTTGTCGCCCGTTCTTTTAAAAACGACCCGCATTCTGGACACATCGAGCCAGTTAAATTATGGGCGCGATACGTTCGTTCACTTTGTTTTATTTCCGCTACCAACCGCTCCGTTTGCTTGCGGATGTTTTGAAGGAAAGCTTTCGGGTCACCGTTTCCGCGGGCGATTGCTTCTAATTCTTTTTCCCACTTTGCAGTCAACTGTGGCGATTTTAATTCCTCGTTTACAAGTTCAATTAATTGTTTTCCTTTCGGTGTCGGGTAAAACCGCCCGTTTTTCCGCTCGACCGTTTCTGTTTCGATCAGGCGTTCAATAATGTCCGCGCGCGTCGCTGGTGTCCCTAGTCCGTATTTTTCCATTTGTGACAACAAATCCGCTTCGGAATAGCGAAGAGGAGGTTCTGTTAGTGCTTCTTTTTTCTCTAACATAACAGAAACCGTTTGTCCTTTCGTAAAAATAGGGAAGGTCATTTTCTCTTCTTGTTTTTCTAGAACGCGGCGAAACCCAGCGTTCACTACTCGCTCTAGAACGCGGCGAAACCCAGCGTTCACTACTCGCGTTTCACGCGCGATAAACGCTTCGCCAGCGATATCAAAAACAACATGAACCGTTTCGTATTCGCAAGCTGGATAAAAAAGAGCTAAAAAGCGTCGAGCAATTAAGTCATATAGTTTTCGTTCATCAGCAGAAAGCTTACCGATATCCAGTCGCTCTTCCGTCGGAATAATCGCATGATGATCGGTTACTTTTTCGTTATCAAATACCCGTCGAGCCATCACCTTCCCTTTATGTTTTAAAAGCGGAGCAATTTCGTCTACATACCCAGATTTCATTGCCTCTAGTCGATCAAACATCGTGTTTTCCATATCGGTCGTTAAGTAGCGCGAATCGGTGCGCGGATAGGTGACGAGTTTATGCTGTTCATATAGCCGTTGTAACACGCTTAACGTTTTTTTCGCAGAAAAGCCAAATCGCTTGTTTGCGTCCCGTTGTAATTCGGTTAAGTCGTAAGGGAGCGGTTGCGTTTCTTTTTTTGCTTTTCGTTCGACAGAAATAACGGTTGCTTGCTTGTTTTTTAGTTTTTCATATAGCTGTTCCGCCAACTCTTTCGAAAAAATCCGCTTTTCCCCGTTACGCTCTAAAGTGGCGGCCACAGATCCAATGTTCGCATGAATGGTCCAATACGATACGGGTTTAAACGACTGAATTTCTTTTTCCCGCTCCATTATCATCGCAAGCGTCGGTGTTTGGACACGACCTGCAGAAAGGGTGTCATTGTATTTGGTCGTTAGCGCTCTCGTCACATTTAATCCAATCAGCCAGTCTGCTTCTGCACGGCAAACAGCTGATTCATATAAACGATCAAATTGTTTTCCTGGTTTTAAATGTTGAAACCCGTCGCGAATGGCTTGATCGGTTTGGGACGAAATCCAAAGGCGAAGGAGCGGCTTTTTCCATTGGATCTTTTTTAAAATCCACCGTGCGACGAGTTCGCCTTCCCGTCCAGCATCGGTGGCGATAATGCAGTTTTTAATGTCTTGTCGTTTTGCTAGTGTTTCAATGGCGCGAAATTGGTGGCTCGTTTGTCGAATGATGTTGAGGCTCATTTTTTCTGGGATAATCGGCAAATCTTCTAGCCGCCACGTTTTATATGCTTGGTTATAATGCTCTGGCATTTTCAGCTCAATCAAATGACCAAGCGCCCATGTGACGATATATTTCGGTCCTTCAAAGTAATGTTTATGTTGCTCCCGACAGCCCAGCACGCGAGCAATTTCCCTTGCCACGCTCGGCTTTTCGGCAAGAACGAGTGATTTCATTTTATATTTTCCTCCTAAACACAAGACTACTTGTTCAGTATAGCGGAAAGGGGAGAGGTTTGAAAATAAGAAAAGAACATGCACCCATTCATTAATGGCTCATACGATAGAATGAGGAAAAATAGGAGGGCTTTCATCATGAATGAACAAAACAATATAAGGTTTATGAAGGATCTTGAAAAAGCCATTAATGGAGAGTATAGTGCGATTCAGTGTTATGCAATATTAGCTAATTTGGCAAAAGAAGAAAAGATCAGAAAACAAATTCTTGAAATTCGACAGGATGAAATTAAACATTTCCAACAGTTCGAGTATATTTATATGAGTTTGACCGGAAGACGTCCTCAACCGAAGATGATTGAAAGATGCCCAAATGATTATAAGAGCGGACTAGAATTGGCGTTGCAAGACGAACAACAAACCGTCGATTTTTATTTAGAAATAGCAGATTATACAACGAATCCGTATATAAAGAAAGTATTTCACCGAGCAGCAGCTGATGAACAAAATCACGCTGTTTGGTTTTTATACTATTTTTCTAAAGCTGAATAACAAGAGGGCAGAATAAAACCTGCCTTCTTTCATGTTTATTTTTTAAGTTTACATAACATAAATTATAGGAAGTTTAACGAGACAAATCTCATAAAATAAGTAAACTTTTATTTTTGAGACAGAAGAAAAAATATAAACCGCGGCTGTTTATCGATGTGTTAGCAATCCAGCTGCGGTGTATCATGATGAAACAAACACTAGATGATCCGTCCTTTCTTATGCCTCTTATGTCGCTTATGCAATATCTTCATTACAATAGCGAACACCTTTGTACTGAACGCGGATCGGGATTTGTTTTTCACGTTCATATTGTCGACATAATTTTTTTGCTTTTATACACGCATCCATCATTCCATCTGCAATAACAGCTTCTTCCCATACAACTGATTGTTGATGGTGTGTGCTAAAAGTGAAAATGTACTGTTTCATACACATCCTCCTTCCATTTTCTTATTTCTTACTTATATATCCATTTCGTTTATTATTATAATGCAAATCTGTATTACAAAAAAGCTCGAAACTGTTACAATATTGTAAACTTTTACAATGCAGTTTGTAAAAAAAACAAGCCTAAAAGATCTTTTAGGCTTGTTTTTTTACTTATTTACCAACAGCTTTTTTCACTTGTGCTTGTTGACGAGTCGGCCAGCATTCAACACCTTTTAATCCTTCGATATCGTCAGCGTAAAACACAGGTTCTTCTCCACGTTTCCGTTTCGCCATGTAATCATCAAGTGCTTTAAATGCAATACGACCAAGTAAACCAATCGCTACTAAGTTTGTTAACGCCATAAGCGCCATCGCCAAGTCAGCTAAATCCCAAACAATCTGTAAGCTAGCAAGCGCTCCGAAAATAACCATCCCAATAGCTAGTACACGGTAAACGAATAATGCTGTTTTTCCTTTGCTAATAAATTCAATGTTTGCTTCACCATAGTAATAACTTCCGATAATTGAACTGAAAGCGAACATGAAAATAGCTGCCGATAAGAAAATGCCTGCCCAAGAACCGAAGTGTTCAGAAAGCGCTGCTTGTGTTAATTCAATTCCCACAAGTTCACCTGTTTTATACGTATCTGATAATAAAATGATAAATGCTGTGGCACTACATACAAGCAATGTATCGAAAAATACCCCTAACGCTTGGATAAATCCTTGTTTCGCCGGATGTGATACAGTTGCAGTTGCTGCTGCGTTCGGCGCACTACCCATTCCGGCTTCATTGGAGAACAATCCGCGTTTTACCCCCATCATAATTGCAGCACCCATACCGCCACCGACAACTTGTTCTAAACCGAAAGCACTTTTGAAAATTAAAGCAATAACTGCTGGAATTTCAGCAATGTGTGTCACCATCACATACAATGCTAATCCGATGTAGAAAAACGCCATGATCGGAACGATAATTTCAGAGAAACGAGCAATGCGTGTAACTCCTCCGAAAATAATTACCGCTGTTAATGCTGCTAAAAGGAAAGCGGTTACATAAGGATTCAAGCTAAATGAGTTTTTAAATGCTGTGGCAATCGTATTACTTTGTACAGCGTTAAAAGTTAATCCAAAGCTAGCGATAATTGTGAAAGCAAAAATCGTACTCATCCAACGCGCGCCCAATTGTTTTTCCATATAATATCCTGGGCCACCTTTAAATCCAACATCGCTTTTCACTTTAAAAATTTGTGCTAACGTGCTTTCGACAAACGCGCTCGCCCCACCTAAAATCGCAACAAGCCACATCCAAAATACCGCTCCCGGGCCACCGATTGCTAGCGCCATGGCAACCCCGGCAACGTTACCTGTTCCGATACGCGTAGCTGCACCGATGAAAAACGCTTGAAGTGAAGAAATCTCAGTATTCCCTTTTCCTTCAGGAGATTTTTCTTTTAAAACTCGGAACATTTCTCCAATCAAACGGATTTGCGCAAATTTTGTCCCGATCGTGAAGTACAAACCGAGACCAAGCAACAAACCAATAATGACATAAGACCAGAGAATGTTGTTTAAAAATCCAACGACTTGATTAATGAACTCCATACACTTCCTCCTTAAAAATAAATAATTAAGATAATTAGTAAGATTACTAATCTTTTAATAGTATTATCTGAAAATTAAAATTATGCGTCAATAGTAAAAAATAGAAAAACTAATACAATTTACAGCGTTAAAGGAACAAAAATGAAATTAAATTATTTTAATATATTATTCATAAACATATATCATAATGATTTCTTTATTTTTTCACATAATATTCAAAGAAAATCTTTTTCACAAAAAAATTTTTTGTCAACAAAAATTTTTTTGTGATTAACATAAAAACACCCAACGAAATAGTGGGTGTTTTTTACAATTTGTATAACAATAACTTTCTTAGTAGCGGAGCTAAAAATGTTGGTAATTGCTCTACGTTTGGAACGAGTACACTGTAATGCCCATATATATTTTCAATTGTTTTTTGTTGGCTTTCCGTAATCATTCCGTTAGCTAAAAACACATTCACTACCTCAATCCCTAATTTTCTCGCTTCCATCACTGCTTCGTGTGTATCTACAATTCCGTTTTGATCATACCCAAAAGCAGCTGGTTCTCCATCAGAAAAAACAAGTAAAAATTTTTGTTTTTCATTTCTTTTCTGTAACTCTTGTGTCATTAATCGAATAGCCAAACCATCGCGGTTATCTTCTTGGGGCTCTAATTGCATAATTTTTGCTCCATGATCTTTTCTTAGAGAATCATCAAAATCAATAACGGTTTGAAAATAGTTAGGTTGATAAGACGCTGTAGCTTCGTTCGTATCCTCCCAAAAACCAACGACTTTATGTGGAACACGAAGCGCTTTAAGAGATTCGTGGAATAAAACAATTCCCCTTTTTGTTTCTTCCATTTTGTCATACATCGAGGCAGAACAATCGACAAGCAAAACAAAAACAGCATCTAACAACGGAGATGTTTCGTGTTTTTTATAAAATAAACGCGGATGTTCCTCCGTAAAAAAGCGTAGTAGCTTTTTATTTAAACGCCCTGCATGTAAATCTGTACGGGGGTGTATTTTTTTATGCTCAAGCACTTTTTCAATTGTCTGCGTCAATTTTTTTTGATACGGTCCAATAGATTCGCGGTCACATTCATACTGTTTCATTTGTTCGATTGTCGGTGGCAAAGCATACACAAATATCGGCTTAACATAACGATTTTCTTTTCCGTATTCGTGCTCTGAATGCCCAAAAAGTCCTTGGTGCTGCTCTTGTTGTTCTAGATGTGTATAATCATTACGTGTCGTTTTTTGTGACGAACCATGTACAATCCCAAGGGCTTGATCTCCCGCTTCTCCTTGCCGAACCCCTTCCCCAAGTAAATCAGTCTGTGAACCTTGTTCGAGATCAAACTGTAAAAAACTATTCGTCATATCGCTCGTTTCACGATGCCATGTATACATCGTCTCTTGAAAAATATTTTCATCTTCCGACTTTTTATCAAGTACATCATAATTTTTCAATGGATCTTTGCGCCGAATATCCTCCCGCTCTTCTTGTTGCTCCGCGTAAATATACTCCGGGAGATGAAAATACGTGTTTAGCATATCAGCATCTAACAATTCGTCTAGCACATCTAACATTGTGAGTACAATACGTGCGATTTGCGCGGTCGATTTTGCATCATATACATTTCGTATTTCACGCTCAACAAATGGGAGAGCTAAACGTAAACGTTCAGGGAGAAAAATATCGTGTACGGGTTGTTCCGCTGTTAATAGTAAATATAAATAATTAAACAACGCATCTGTATAAACGCTTTTTGTCATATTTACATTCCATTGTGTTTCGAAATAATGTCGATATACATGTTTCCGAATAGCAAACGCTTTTTTTGTACCAGGACGTACATACCGACATATATCTTCCAGTCGTATATCTTCAAGTAATACAAACAACTGTTTAGCAAAGCTCGGAATAGCATATGCTTTTATTTGATGAAGAAAAAGAAGAATATCTTTGTCATTTGTATTATAAAAATTTCCAATCGTTCGTAAAAATACATCACTTTTTAACCCATATACGTACAGCTCTTTTGGGCGATTATCCCAAAAATGACTAACAACGACTTTTTTATGCTGCCGATCAAGATACGACTGGTAGCCGAACTCGAGTTCCATTTGTTCATCTTTTGTTAATGTTTTCACTAAATCAGATAGCTCCATAAACAAAAAAGAATCGACTTTTTTATCATTAAACATAATAAAACGGTTCATGTAGCCACCCTCATTCATCAAACAACGTTTCAGCTAAGTTGCGCACCGCAGCTTTTTCCCTGTCGTCTTCTAATTTCTCGACGATCGCTCGTTCAATGGCACGCCGTGGTGGAATGTATACCGCCAAATCGCAAGCATCAATTAATGCTCGAATCGATGCTGCTTCCTCTGATACATATCCTTGCTTCACTTGAACAATTAAATCGGCAGACAATGTAACAAAACGATTTAATAACGTTTCGTTTGTTAACTTCGTTTGCTGTTGTAAAATACGTTTTAATGCCTCCCCTTGAACGTACGGTACATCAATGACAACAAAGCGGTTTTTCAACGCTTCATTTAGAGGAACCGTCCCGACATATCCTTCATTAATCGCTGCAATAACACCAAATGTTGGTTTTGCTTTGACAACTTCAGCCGTAAATGGATTTGTAATCATTTTTCGATAATCTAGTACTCCATTTAAGATCGGTAATGTCTCTGGCTTAGCCATATTAATTTCATCAATATACAACAGATGTCCTTTTGTCATCGCTTGAATGACAGGTCCTGGGATAAATTCAATCGTCGCTTGCCCATTTGTTTGTTGAATGGTCTTAAAACCAAGCATCGCCTCAGCATCTAAATCAATTGAACAATTAATGCTATGCATCGGCTGTCCAAAGAAGGCTGATAACGTTTCTGCTAATTTTGTTTTCCCTGACCCTGTCGGTCCCTTTAACAACACATTTTTTCCTAACGCTAAGGCGATAATTGCGTCATATATAATAGACTCATGAGCGGGTGTGTAAGCAGTATATTCAACCTGTTCATTTATTTCACTTTTAAACATCTCTCTTCTTTTTTTAACGATCGTTTCAATTGTTTCAGGAAGTGTGAACGATTGTGTATAAATCATGATGTCATTCCTTTCTATGTTTTCGTACGTACGTATTGTACAAAAAATAAACGAATTTGTACAAATAAAAGAACTGTTTAACATAATTATATTATGTTAACAAACAAATAAAAAAGGGAGCCACTCGGCTTTATCGACTTTTGACGAGTAGCTCTACTGCTTCTTGAATGAGTTTTTCGCTTTCTAATGATCCTGTTTCTACATCTTTGCGGATGCAACGCTCTAAATTAGCACTTACAACAACCGCGATGGCGCGATCAACAGCACTACGAATAGCTGACAACTGGGCAACCACTTCTTTACAATCCTTTTGCTCATCCATCATTTTAAGCACACCACGAACTTGTCCTTCAATCCGTTTTAAACGGTTCTTTACTTGATTGTCATATGTCATGTTCATCAAACTCCTTTTTATATACCCTTATCAGTATATTAAATGAAATATCATTCTTTTGTCAACTAAAATTATCTTTAATCGCTTTACGAATAAGCGCTTCACAACGATCTAGTTCTGTTTTTAATTGTCTTTTATATAGCTGAGCCTTTTTATATCCTTCCTCAGTAAAACGATAATAAACGACCTCTTGATATTTCATTCCTTCTTTTTTCTTTTTTACTTGTTCTAAAATTCCATCTTCGATTAAATCATGTAGCGCTTTGTATACCTCTGAATGATTTGGACGGTATCCAAATGGTTGAAACTCTTCACGAAGCACATCTAACAATTTTAATCCATACAATCGTTCTTGCTCAGTTAAAGTAATTAAATATAACTTTAAAAATGCACGTTGTTTTAATAAAAATCCACTCGGTTTCCTTTTTTCACTCATCCTTTCTCCTCCTTTCACATGACACATTCTTTACTAAAAAGAAAAATCCTTCTCGATTTCCATTATAATTGAACATTTTTATTTTTATTCAGTTTTTATTTAGAACATAGTTTTACTATATAAATTTTTACAAAAAAAGAAGAAGGGATTCCCTCTTCTTCATCTGAACACGATCGTTTTATTTTCATGAATAATTACTCGATCTTCTAAGTGCCACTTTAGTGCACGAACAAGAACAGTCTTTTCGATCATACGTCCGATTCGTTTTAAGTCTTCTACATGATGTTTATGATCGACTCGCTCGACATCTTGTTCGATAATTGGTCCTTCATCTAAATCATCTGTTACATAATGAGAAGTAGCACCGATCAGCTTCACCCCACGTCGGTAAGCTTGTTCATACGGCCGAGCGCCGATAAACGCCGGTAAAAACGAGTGATGAATATTGATGATTTGCGCTGGAAACGTCGCAACAAAATGAGGTGATAAAATTTGCATATAACGAGCAAGCACAATAACATCAATGTCGTATTCCTTTAACAGCTGTATTTGTTTTTCTTCGGCTTCCTGTTTTGTTTCTTTTGTCACAGGTATGTAATAGTACGGAATGCCAAATGACTCGACTATTTCTCTCATGTGTTCATGATTACTGATAACTAGTGCAAAATCTGCAAGTAACTCTCCTGCTTGCCACTCCCATAGTAACTCTAATAAGCAATGCTCTTCTTTGGAAACAAATATGGCCACTTTTTTCATATGCGTATGTAAACTCAACCGCCATTTCATTTCAAACTGTTGCGCTATCGTTGCGAATTTTTCTTCTATCGCTTCTTTTCGTTCCGATATATTCGGAGCGTCGAACTCGATTCGTAAAAAAAACGTACCGCCTTCAGGATCTGTCGAATATTGACTCGACTCGACAATATTGGCCCCTTGTTCATACAGGAAAGTGGTAACAGTTGCCACAATGCCTGGCTGATCTGGACATGAAATAAGTAACCGTGCCCGATCTTTATATTTGTCCATAAACTTTTGGACATGTTTTTGTTGAAAATACATTGTAACTCCCCCTAAACAAAAATAAAATAATAGCTTCTATTATAACAAATAAAAAAATAGTCGAGAACATCCCCCGACTATTTTTTACTTATTCAATATTTTTCTTACTCCAAACGCCCCTTTCCACGCAGGAGTAGACTGTTTATCAGATGAAAGATACGTGTATAACGCGCCCATAAATAATGAGCCTCCAACGATATTCCCAAGCGTTACAGGTACGATGTTATGGATGATTCCTGACACATGAATCGTATCTGGATGTTGAACAGCTAAAGCAAGTGAGAAAATAACAAAGTTTGCAATAGAGTGTTCATATCCAGAAGCAAAAAAGACAAAAACAATTAAAATCATGGCAAATATTTTGGCGATGTCTTCTTTCATTTGCATCGGAATAAAAATAGCTAAACAAACAAGCCAGTTACATAAAATCCCTTTTACAAACAGTTGTATCGTCGTTGCGTGCATTTTTTTCAGTGCAATCGCAAACAGTAAATGGTCCATTGAAATATCATGAAAAATACCTGATTGTGCGATTAAAAAGGCAAAGAAAATCGCACCAAGCAAATTACCACTATAACATATTATCCAGTTGAGAAGCGTGTCTCTGATCGTTGTTTCTTTTTGAAGCGTACTCACAGTAAAATACATTGTATTCCCGGTGAATAGTTCTGCTCCTCCGTACATAATAAGAACAAGAGCGATACCAAAAAAGATGCCGCTTACTAAATATGTTGCTGGTGAATGTGTCTCATAAAAATATTGACCAACACGGACACAAAGAATAAGAGCAAACCCGATATATACACCTGCTAAAGCAGCACGAATCACGTATTGAAGCGGTGATTTTTGCAAAATGGATCGCTTCTTTAATGCGAGCTCTTTACATGTCTGTAAAGCTTCCATTGTTCTCTCACTTCTCTTTCTCTTTTGTGATGTTTTTCACACTTATCCTACTCCTCTTTTTTCTGTTTTTCAATGCGTTTGTGTAAATGTTAAAAGAACTGTCAACACTTTATTTTTGTAAACGTTTGCGAATAAAATGGCTATTGCAATTTTTTCAACTATTGTTCTCATCCTTTGCAAACTCATGCACAAATGTATTAATATAAAAAAGGTGCAAAATACATCGTTAGAGGAGGAAGCTATGAACTACATAAAAGAGCAAAACGGACAGCTATGGTTAACAGAAGATGAGCGTGAAAATTTAAAAATTAGTTACCGTATTAAAGAGATCGTTTACTCAGAACGTTCACCATTTCAACATGTAATGATTTTGGACTCATACGACTTTGGAAGAATGCTTGTGCTTGATGGAGTTGTACAAACAACTTCTATTGATGGACATATTTACAATGAGATGATTACACATGTTCCTCTTTCTCTTCATCCGTCGCCAAAGAAAGTTTTAATTATTGGTGGGGGCGATTGTGGGGCAGCTCGTGAAGTGGCGAAATATGAAGAGGTAGAAGAAATACATCTCGTTGAAATCGATGAACTTGTTGTTCAAGCGTGTAAAGAACATTTACCTGAAGTATCGGGAAATCTTTCAGATCCACGTGTACAGTATGTATATAAAGATGGCGTGCAATTTGTAAAGGATCGCGTAAATACGTACGATGTCATTATTATTGATTCATCTGATCCGATCGGCCCTGCTCAAGTATTATTTGAATATGATTTTTACAAAAGTGTATATGAAGCACTCAAAGAAGATGGAATGATGGTTTGTCAAAGCCAATCACCAATTTTCCATATGAACGTATTAAAACAAACATATATAAACATTCGTCATTTATTCCCACACGTTCACGTATATACGGCTACTGTTCCGACATATCCTGGTGGGCTATGGAGCTTTACTCTCGGAGCAAAACAAGCTGTTTCATTTGAGCGCCTTACCACATTTGCAAAACAAACGAAATACGTAAATGCTGATGTATTAAACCAATGCTTCTGTCTTCCTCAATTTATGAAAGAGCATCTTCAATCGTAGTCGGAATCATTCCGGCTACGATTGTTGACAAAAGTGTTTTTTTATATTACGATACAAAACGTAATGATTACTATTTTCTTTAAAAGGAGCGTGCCCCTATGCGTGTGAAAGTCGTTTTACAATGTACAGAAACTGGCGATCGTAACTACATAACAACAAAAAATAAGCGCAACAACCCTGAAAGACTTGAATTAAAAAAATATTGCCCACGTTTGAAACGCCACACATTACATCGTGAAACAAAATAATGGGGCTGACTCAAAAGTCCCTTTTTAATGAAACTTCACTGAAGTATGTGAAAGAGACCACCTTTGAATCCCCTTGGTTTTACTGGGTTTTCGTGGTGGTCTCTTTTTTCATGTTTCCCCAGATAAGAGCATGACCGCTCTTTTGAGCCCGTACCATCATTTTTAATGTAAATGAATGCGCCGCGCAAAGTCAACGAATCGAAATTTATCAAGACGATGACGGGACTCTGTATATTGAAACAAACTCGCATCATCTAAATAAACATAATTTCGTACAACGACAACGTGTGTATATTGTTTTAAATGCAAATACATACGATCTTCTTCTGTGCATTCTTCCACAAAAAATTCTTTTTTCGCAAAGCTGATTTTTAATTGCAATTCCTTCTCCAAATATTCATAAATGGATCGCGCACATATATCTTTAGACAAAAATGGAACAAATTTTTTATTAAAAAAGTCTTTGTCTAAAATAATGCGTTCATCTTCAATTTCTCGCACGCGCACAACTTTCCAAATATCTTCTCGTGCCGTGACATGAAGATGTTTTTTTAACACTTCATCAGGCTTGATCATTTCAAGCTGCTCAACAATTGTCCGCGATGGCTTTCCAAGCTTCTGTGCCAATTCCTTAAAACTAATTAGCCCAGAAATCGGGAAATCAAATTTACGTACATCTAATACAATTGAACCTTTTCCTTTAATTTTTTGAATATATCCATGCTCTGAAAGTAAATTGAGCGCTTTTCGAATCGTTTCTCGCGATGTTTCATATTGTTCAACAAGTTGATTTTCAGAAGGAATTTTCATCCCTGGTTTAAAAATTCCTTTTTCAATTTTTGATAATAAGTCATTGTAAATCGACAAGTATTTATTTTCACTCATTGTTTATCACCGAAAAATATTTTACCATTATTTTTTCAAGTAATAAACAATGGATTCATACGGACGTAGCGTCATTTGTTTAAATTCATTTGGTGAATCATCGTAGTTCGATAATAAAACTTGACTTGTATATTCGCTTATATCCATATGTTTTGGCCATTCAAAAACCGTTTCTTGTCCGTAAAAATTATTAATTACAACAAGCTTTTCATCGTTTCCATTGCGAATATATGCAAAAATGGAAGGATGATCTTCTAAAATGAGCTCATAGTCTCCTGTTGTAATGATGTCATACTGTTTACGCAACTGAATGAGTTTGTGATAATGATAAAAAATAGATGTTGGATCTTGTAATGCTTGTTGAACATTAATTTCTTTATAGTTATTCGCGACAGAAATCCAAGGCGTTCCCGTTGTAAAGCCTGCATGTGGCTCATCGCTCCATTGCATCGGTGTTCGCGAATTATCACGTGATTTTCGCTGTAAAATATGCAATACTTCTTGTTCGCTTTTCCCTTGTCCTTTTAGTATACGATACATATTCAATGACTCTACATCGCGATAGTCATCGATTCGTTCAAATTTCGGGTCTGTCATCCCGATTTCTTCACCTTGATAAATATAAGGTGTTCCTTGCATCATATGAATCGTTGTTGCTAACATTTTTGCAGATTCTTTATGATACTGTCCATCATCACCATAACGAGAGACGATGCGCGGCTGGTCATGATTGCACCAAAATAAAGCGTTCCACCCACCGCCTCTATGCATATTCACTTGCCATTCTGATAAAATCTTTTTTAATTGCAAAAAGTCAAAATCGGCAACTGCCCACTTTTCTCCATTTGGGTAATCGACTTTTAAATGGTGAAAGTTAAACGTCATATTGAGTTCATGACGATTAGGATTTGTATATAAAATACAATGATCAATTGTCGTTGATGACATCTCCCCTACTGTCATCATATCGTACTTCGAAAACACTTCTCGATTCATTTCTTGCAAAAATTCATGAATGCGTGGACCATCTGTATAATATTTTCTACCGTCACTCGGTGGAGTAGAGCCGTCATCATCTAAAAAGCGTTGGTCTTTTGAAATTAAATTAATAACATCTAAACGGAAGCCGTCGACTCCTTTTTGTAACCAAAAATGCATCATATCGTACACGTGTTTGCGTACTTCTTCGTTTTCCCAATTTAAATCCGCTTGTGTAACATCGAACAAATGTAAATAATATTGTCCTGTTTTCTCGTCATACTCCCAAGCGGAACCTCCGAATTTCGATTGCCAATTGTTCGGCTCATCTCTCCAAATATAAAAATGGCGATACGGGTTATCTTTCGATGAACGTGCTTGTTTAAACCATTCATGATCTGTTGATGTATGGTTTACAACAATATCCATAACAATTTTTATATTGCGCTTATGTGCTTCTTCAATAAGTTTTTCGAAATCTTCCATTGTTCCATATGGTTCATAAATTCGATGGTAGTCGCTAATGTCATAACCGTTATCACGCTGAGGCGACTCATAAATCGGGGTGAGCCAGATGGCATCAACCCCGAGCATTTTTAAATAATCGAGTTTTTCAATGACTCCTTGCAAATCACCAATTCCGTCACCATTTGTATCTTTAAAACTTTTTGGATAAATTTGATACACGACCGCTGTTTTCCACCATGGATGCATATTACTTACCTCCTTTCGTTTTTGCCAAAATGTATGTCAACGTAAATGGAACGATCAAGACGATGGCCATACCGATGAAAAACGGTACCCACTTGTCAGGGAAGATCGATAAAAAGCCAGGAAGTCCACCAACACCAATAGAAGATGCCTGCACTTTATTGATCGTAATAAAAATCCCTGCCGTTGCCGAACCAATTAAGGCCGAAATAAATGGATAGCGGAATCGTAAGTTTACACCAAACATTGCTGGTTCTGTAATGCCCAAGTAAGCGGATACAGCTGATGTAAACGATAAACCTTTTAATTTTTCATCTTTTGTTGCAAACATCATCGCTAATGCTGCTGAGCCTTGTGCAATGTTTGATAACGCGAGCATCGGCCATAAAAATGTCCCGCCTGTACTACCGATCAGTTGTAAGTCTACGGCTAAAAACGTATGGTGCATTCCTGTGACAACGAGAACAGCGTACAATCCTCCGTATACGAGTCCTCCTAACGCAGCAAAACGATCAAATAGCGCGACAAGACCATCTGTTAAAGCATTCGCAATGCCAAATGTCAAAGGACCGATAGCGATGAAAGAAATAAATCCTGTTAAAAGTAAAGCGATTGGCGCAACAAGTAACAATTGAAATGCTTCCGGAATACGTTTTTTCAAAAATAGCTCTAGTTTCGCTAGCACATATGATGAAATTAAAATAGGTAATACTTGACCTTGATAACCAATTTTTTGAACGTCAAGCCCAAATAAATTCCAATATGGCACAGTTCCTTCTTGAACAGCGGAAGCGTATGCCCATGCATTTAATAACGCTGGGTGAACGAGCATCAATCCGAGTACAATTCCAAGTAACTCGCTTCCACCAAATTTTTTTACCGCTGACCACCCGATTAATCCTGGCAAAAAGACAAACGCTGTGTTGGCAATTAAGTTAATCATATCAGCAACATCGCGCCACTGTTTATGAACATCAACAATTGATTTTCCTTCATAAAAAATTCCTGGGCCTGTTAAAATGTTGTTAATCCCCATCAATAAACCGGCTGTGACAATAGCAGGTAAAATCGGAATAAAAATATCAGCTAACGTCTTAATTGCCCGTTGTAGCGGGTTTAATTTTTTTCTGCAGCGTCTTTAATATCTTGTTTCGTTGCCCGACCAATCCCAGTCATTTCAACCATTTCGTTATACACTTTATCAACTAGTCCTTGTCCGATCACGACTTGGAACTGACCGTTTACTGAAAATGAACCTTTAACAATATCAATGTTTTCTAACGCTTCTTTATCTACTTTTCCTTCATCTTTTAACGCAAAACGAAGACGCGTCACACAGTGTGTAGCCGCGATGATATTCTCTTTCCCACCGACGGCTTGAACAATTTGCCCTACAGATTGTCTCATGATTTACTCCTCCTTAGTTAAAGCGTTTGCAACGAATGTCACCAACTTGTATATACAAGTTTATTGGTCGTCTTTATTTTAACCTGTATATACAAGTTAGTCAACCGCTTTCAAACAACTTTTAAAGAAAAAAGATGCCCATGTGGACATCTTTTTTCCATTTAATTATTTTCTTTTTTTCGTGCATACATCGCTGCATGTCTTTTAATTTCACCAATCAATTGCATTTCTTCTTGCTTAGAAATCTCTAATGAAAGGCCGTATTGAAACTCATTTGCGTATGCTTTTTTCCAAATCACAATGCCTCGAACGGCTATTGGTTGATCAACAATCGTAAACTGTAACTCCACTTCGAGTTCACCTTTTGCGGAGTCGATCGGTAAATTTAAATTTGTCTCCAGTCGAATGCCCCGTGGACTGATATCGTGAATTTCAGCTGCTCCTTTATCTGTTTCGACTTCTCGCTCACCAATACGTGTGATACGAAACGTACATGGGAGCGGTTGACCGAATTGATATCGAAAAGGCTCTTGACGTTTAAATCTCATCATAAATCCCCCACACACAAACTATACCTTCTTCAATATAATTGAAATCATAAATGAATGCAAGGGAATTATGACCATCTCACCCACGTATCCGTAACGTTACCAACTTCATCATAATCAAGCACGTATGTCACATTGCCATATCGATCGCTTAATCGTAGTTCGTCAACGTTGACTTCTTCAATGATCCCTTTCTCTGTTTTTAAAACAACATGTCCATGTGAAAGGAAATGACAATTTACTACTCGATGTGGATTTGTTTTCACTTCTTTAATAAGAAGCTGGCCCCGTTTCGCGCGGGTCGATTCGTCGATTTCCGTTCTAGCTATTTTTTTCACCGCCCCGCGTTTTGTCACAAAAACAACATTTTCTTCTGTCGCCTGTTGACCAGAAACGACACAGTCTCCATCTTTTAAATGGATCCCTTTTACTCCTGCCGCTCGAACACCAACTTCTCCAATTTCTTCTTCTTGAAATAACAAACCATATCCGTATTGCGTCATGAGAAATATACGTCCAAACCCATCTGTTCGATACACATGAACAACTTCATCATCCTCTTTTAATCGCATAGCTACAAGTGGCTTAGAATACCGTTGCGCCTTATAATGAACGAGGTTTGTTTTTTTCACTAATCCTTGTTTCGTAATAAATAATAAATACCCATTTGAAAAATCTACAATCGGGATAGCGCTAATTAGTTGCTCATCTCGATCAAGCGGGATTATATTAGAGATGTGCTGACCGAGATCCTTCCAGCGAATGTCAGGAAGTTCATAAACAGGACAATATAAGTAATTTCCTTTGTTTGTAAATAACAATAACGTATGTGTTGTATTCATCTCAAACATCCCGAGTAACCTATCTCCCTCTTTCAGACCAATATCTTGTCCGTTAGAGGCGCTGTAAGAACGAAGACTTGTTCTTTTGATATACCCATCTTTTGTAACCGTGACGATTACATCTTCCTCTGGAATCACAACGTTCATTTCGATTTTAATTTCTTCTATTTCCTCTTCAATGGTCGTTCTTCGTTCATCAGCATACGTTTTTTTCATTTTTCTTAATTCCGATTTAATGACAGATAATAGTTTTTTTTCACTTTCTAAAATGGATGTTAATTGCTCGATTTTATCATGGAGTGCATTTGCTTCTTCACGCAAATCATCAATATCTGTGTTTGTCAAGCGATATAATTGCAATGTGACAATCGCTTCCGCTTGAGGTTCTGTAAACCCATATCGATCCATCAAATTCGTTTTGGCGTCTTTTTTATCTTGCGAAGCGCGAATCGTTGCGATGATTTCATCTAAAATGGATACAGCTTTCATTAATCCTTCTACAATATGAGCACGCTCTTTTGCTTTTCGTAATTCATAACGCGAACGATTGGCAACCACTTCTTTTTGATGTTCAATATACGCATCTAATAATTGTGGTAAACTTAATAACTTTGGGCGACGCTTATGAATAGCAACCATATTAAAATTGTACGTGATCTGCAAATCTGTGTTTTTATATAAATAGTTTAAAATGCCCTCTGCATTCCCGTCTTTTCTCACTTCAATGACAATACGTAACCCCGTACGGTCCGTTTCGTCACGTACATCAACAATTCCGTCTAACTTTTTTTCAAGTCGCAATTCATCAATTTTTTTAACTAAATTAGCTTTATTTACTTCGTAAGGAATTTCTGTAATAACAATCGATTGTTTGCCGCCTTTTCCTTGCTCCATTGTTGCTTTGCCACGAATAATCATTTTTCCTTTTCCTGTTTCGTAGGCGGCTTTAATCCCTTCTTTCCCTTGAATGATACCACCAGTTGGAAAATCTGGTCCTTGTAAGACAGTCATTAAATCATCAACCGTACAATTTGGATGATCAATACGCATAATGACTGCATCAATGACTTCTCCTAAGTGATGCGGTGGAATTTCTGTCGCGTAACCAGCTGAAATGCCTGTTGAACCATTGACAAGCAAATTCGGAAACATCGCTGGCAACACAACCGGCTCTTTGCTTGTATCATCGAAGTTCGGTACAAACTCTACTGTTTCCTTATCGATGTCGCGCAATAATTCAGATGCGATGGCAGATAATCTAGCTTCTGTATAACGCATCGCTGCTGGTGGATCTCCATCAATACTTCCGTTATTCCCATGCATTTCAATGAGCACGTTTCTTACTTTCCATTCTTGACTCATGCGAACCATCGCTTCATATACAGAAGAATCGCCATGCGGGTGGAAATTACCAATGACATTTCCGACGGTTTTGGCTGATTTGCGAAACGGTTTGTCGCACGTATTCCCGTCTACATACATCGCATATAAAATGCGACGTTGCACCGGTTTTAATCCATCACGCACATCAGGCAGAGCACGTTCTTGAATAATATATTTACTATATCGACCAAATCGGTCCCCTAACACATCTTCAAACGGTAAATCTAATACACGTTCCATATCCTTATTCCCCCTCAGCTGTCATCACATGATCGTTTTCTAAAATGTTCATGTCTTCCGCTAAACCGAATTGTACGTTGGACTCAATCCATTTTCTTCTCGGCTCTACTTTATCACCCATTAATGTCGTTACGCGACGTTCAGCACGTGCTGCATCATCAATACGAACACGAATGAGCGTCCGCGTTTCAGGGTTCATTGTCGTCTCCCATAATTGATCCGCATTCATTTCACCAAGTCCTTTATACCGCTGAATCGTATATCCTTTTCCGATCTTTTTCAAAATCGATTGTAGTTGTTCATCTGTCCACGCATATTCAATCACTTCTTTTTTTCCGATTTTTTTACTTACTTTATAAAGTGGTGGAAGAGCGATAAACACTTTACCAGCTTCAATGAGCGGACGCATATAGCGATAAAAAAAAGTTAACAACAACACTTGAATGTGTGCTCCGTCCGTATCTGCATCAGTCATAATGATCACTTTGTCATAATGAATATCATCAAGCGAAAAATCTGCTCCCACACCGCCACCGATCGCGTGAATGATTGTATTAATTTCTTCATTTTTAAAAATGTCGGTGAGTTTCGCTTTCTCCGTATTAATCACTTTTCCTCGAAGAGGTAATACAGCTTGAAAACGGCGATCGCGCCCTTGTTTCGCAGATCCACCAGCTGAATCCCCTTCAACTAAGTACAATTCATTTTTTTGTGGATTTCGTGTTTGGGCAGGGGTTAATTTTCCACTTAATACATGTTCTTTTCCTTTGCGCTTTTTTCCAGATCGTGCTTCTTCTCGTGCTTTTCGAGCTGCTTCACGCGCCTGAAACGCACGAACTGCCTTTTTAATTAACATCGTTGCAACATCTGGATTTTCATTTAAAAAGTATGTCAGTTTTTCACTAATGACTGCTTCGACTACGGAACGGGCTTCAGGCGTTCCTAGTTTTCCTTTCGTTTGTCCTTCAAATTGCAAGAGCGCTTCAGGAATACGAACTGATATAATGGCAGATAACCCTTCGCGAATGTCTGTTCCTTCTAAGTTTTTATCTCTTTCTTTCAATAAGCCTACTTTTCGTGCATATTCATTAAATACGCGGGTCATCGCCGTTTTGGCTCCAATTTCATGCGTCCCTCCATCTTTCGTTCGAACATGGTTAACAAACGAAAGCATGTTTTCCGCATATCCGTCATGAAATTGGAAGGCAAACTCCACTTCAATATCACTTTGCTCACCAGTAAAAAATACGACAGGATGCAAGACGTCTTTTTCCTCATTTAAATATTGTACGAATGCCTCGATGCCGCTTTCGTAATAAAACGTTTCGCGTAAACCTGTTCGTTCATCGTATAATTCAATTTTTAAGCCTTTTAATAAAAATGCAGATTCTCTCAATCGTTCGCTAATCGTTTCATAATGAAACGTCGTCGTACTAAAAATTGTTGGATCCGGTTTAAATCGAATCGTTGTTCCCGTATGTTTTGTTACTCCTATTTTTTCAAGTGTAGTCACAGGTTTTCCGCCATTTTCAAATCTTTGATAATATATATATCCATCGCGTTGAATAGTCACTTCTAACCACTCAGACAAAGCGTTAACGACGGAAGCACCTACACCATGCAAACCACCACTCGTTTTATATCCACCTTGACCAAATTTCCCCCCAGCATGTAATACTGTCAAAATAACCTCTGGAGTCGGTTTTCCTAACTTATGCATGCCTGTAGGCATCCCACGTCCTTCATCTTGTACGCTAATGCTTTGGTCATTATGTATCGTTACAATAATGCGCTTTCCATATCCAGCAAGCGCCTCGTCAACTGCATTATCTACAATTTCATATACAAGATGATGCAAACCACGACTATCTGTACTCCCAATATACATGCCTGGCCGTTTACGAACAGCCTCTAACCCTTCTAACACTTGAATGGCGTCTTCGTTATATGTAAGAAGTTGCTTATCTGTCACAATCATTCCCCTTTCACAAATAGAACATTTGTTTCTATTTTTTTGACTTTCTCTATTTTAACATACATTCGTAAAACGTCCAATGTCATGAAGAAAAAGAACGACCATTGCAAAAAGAATGGTCGTTTTTACCGTGTGAGCGCATGTTCTACTTTGATGCAGCGATCCATCACAACCGTATACCCTTTTTCTGTTAAGTCACGGTACACTTCTTCATCGTACACACCTAATTGCGCCCAAAACACATCTGCATCCATTTGGACAAACTGTTCAGCGATTTCACGTAAATGTTCAGAACGACGAAACACATTAACAATATCTACATGCCCCTCAATATCTGTTAATGTCGCAACGGCTCGGATACCTTCCCATTCTTTAATAAGCGGGTTGACCGGAATAATTTCATATCCTGCTTCTTTCATGGCTTTTGCGACCATATAAGATGTACGATTCGGATGATCTGACAACCCCACCACAGCAATGCGTTTTGCTTTGTTTAAAATTTGTTTAATTTGTTCACGACTCGGACTCATACCATCTACCTCCCATGATAAACTAGTATTTCTTCATATAAAAAAATAATCCTGCCTTCATTTTTTAAAAAAGCATGTTACAATAAAAGCATGACCTCCGTATGAGGAAATATTAATGAGGTAAAGGGTGCATAGGATGTCTATTTTGCTTATGATCATCGGTTATTTACTCGGTTCGATTCCGTTCGCGCTAATCGTTGGAAAAGTGGGATACGGAATTGACATACGTGAACATGGGAGCGGCAATTTAGGTGGAACAAATACGTTTCGCGTGCTCGGTGTAAAAGCTGGATTAATTGTTACGATTGCGGATATTTTAAAAGGGACGTTAGCCACCAGCTTACCTGTATTGTTTTCTGTAGATATTCACCCACTTATTACAGGCATGTTTGCTGTGGTTGGTCATACATATCCAGTATTTGCCCAATTTCGTGGTGGAAAAGCTGTTGCTACATCTGGTGGAGTGTTGTTATTTTATTCACCCCTTCTCTTTATGACGATGTTAGCTGTCTTTTTTCTCATTCTATATATATCAAAATACGTCTCGCTTTCATCCATGCTAACAGGCGTGTATGCGACCGCTTATGCATTTGTATGGACCGATGATGTTCCTTTGCGCATCGTCGTCATATTATTAACACTTTTTGTATTTTATCGTCACCGAGCGAATATGAAACGTATTTTAAACAAAACAGAACCGAAAGTGAAGTGGTTATAGTGACTACATGTCATTTACCAAAAGAATTTGTAACGAAAATGAATGCTTTGCTTCAAGATGAAGCGGAGCGTTTTTTTGCGACATACAATGAAGAAAAAGTCAATGGTTTGCGAGTCAATTCATTGAAAGTATCACCATCGACATTTTTAAACATAAGCCCATGGGAACTTGAGCCAATCCCTTTTTGTCCTACAGGATTTTATTATTACAACGCTCAGCCTGGGAAACATCCATACCATGCTGCTGGATTGTACTACATTCAAGAACCAAGTGCCATGTTCGTAGCTGAAGTGCTCTCACCATCTCCAGGAGAGCGAGTACTTGATTTATGTGCAGCACCAGGAGGAAAAACAACACAGTTAGCTGCCTTGATGAATAACGAAGGATTTTTATTGGCAAACGAAATTCATCCAAAACGTGTTAAAGCTTTATCTGAAAATATTGAGCGACTCGGAATTACAAATGCTGTGGTTACAAATGAAACCCCTGAGAAACTATCGGAAACGTTTGAGGGTTTTTTCGATAAGATTTTAGTTGACGCCCCATGTTCAGGAGAAGGCATGTTTCGAAAAGACGAGGAAGCAATTCAGTTTTGGAGTTTAGAACACGTTCAAAAATGTGCACAAACACAACGACACATTTTATCATGTGCTTATCAGATGTTAAATGAAGGAGGCACGCTCGTTTATTCGACATGCACATTTTCCCCAGAAGAAAATGAACAAATCATTGACTGGTTTTTAGCGACTTATGATGATATGGAATTAATTCCAATAGACAAACAACACGGCATTCAATCAGGTATAGCACATTGGACAAACACACATAACGAAAAAATCGCACATACAGCAAGGCTCTGGCCTCATCATCTACAAGGTGAAGGACATTTCGTTGCGAAAATGCGCAAACGAGGTAGCGGCAACCGTTGGAATGGAAAAATGGCCGCATGTAACGTCCCTAAAGCGATGTGGCGCGATTATGAAACGTTTATGAATCATATCATCCAAACAACAATAAAAGGAACAATGTATGCGTTTGGCACACATTTATTTGCCCTCCCACATTCATGCCCTCGCTTAGACGGCTTAAAAGTTGTTCGTCCTGGTCTTCATATCGGAGAATGGAAAAAAAATCGCTTTGAACCAAACCACGCATTAGCAATGGCATTAACAAAACAACAAGTACAGGCGTATCTGTCTCTGACGTTTGAAGAAAGCCTTCGATATATGAAAGGAGAAACATTACAAACGAATAACGATCGTGGATGGATATTAGTCACTATTGATGGGTATCCACTTGGTTGGGGCAAAGAAGTCAAAGGAGTTGTAAAAAACTTTTATCCTAAAGGATTACGAATCAAATAGGATGTCCCTCAATAATGAGAGACATCCTTTTATTTTGTTATCGTGACTGTAAAGGTGATATCATTTTTATTTAAATCGAACGTTTTCGCCTTTAACACGAATCCTTCTTTTATGCGAATGTTACTTACAACAATATAAATGCGCTCGTGTTTCGCATCGATTTTCACCCAATTTGGCAATGAAGCATGTTTATTAATATACGTTAACACATATGGCACAGGTAAACGAAGTTGCCCAAACGTCATCGTCGGATGAGCAAGTACAACGTGTCCGTTTTCATCCACAGTTGGATCAAATGCCATGGTCAAATCGACTGTCTTTCCGAATACCGGAATGGCGCTTGTTATATACAAACGATCAGCTAATTGAACACTGTAAGAAAAATTCCCCTTTTTTCCATGCTTCTGAATATAGTCGTTCACTAGCGTATTTAAATGTTGTTTTGATGTTTGAACAATAAATGTCGAACCTTTCACACTAACGTTCGGAATATGTGGAGAAGACGATGATTGAAACATATAAAAAAATAATAACGCCATTACCAAACTATTTATTCCTAATAATCCAAAAAACAATACTTTCCACTTCACTATTTATTCTCCTATCCATTCATGTTGTTGCAAGTATTCATATATACGTTGTGCAATTAGTTCATAGCCACGCGTGTTTGGATGAAATTGATCGTCATACAATATATCGTCACGCCCTTCAAACAAATCAACAATAGGGACAAACAGCGTATAATCATAACGGGAGAACACTTTTTTACTCCCTTCGTTCCACATGTGTATAATCCCATCCATTTCTGATATATTCGGAAAAGCCGCAGAAAACGGGTTGTATAACCCGACGAGTACAATATAAGCATCTGGATTGATATAGCGAAGCAGTTGCAATTGCTCATCAAGTCGAGAAGCAAACGCCTGTTGTTCTTTAACAAACAACTCATATGTTAAAGATAAAAAATGTGAACGAACAACTTTCATGACATCGTTTCCGCCAATTGTGATCAAAATAAGATCTGCTTTTTGAATGACCGGTTCATTTTTCGTGATAATATCTGTTAGTTGTTCACTACGTAACCCTCGCTTACCAAAGTTTTGCACGAACACTTCACTTACATCTTCACGTTTTTCTAAATATTGCTTGACTAATGTGACGTAGCCACCTTTACCATCCCCTACCCCCTCCGTTAACGAATCGCCTAACGCCACAACATGTAAATCACGTGGCTTTATTTGTTCCTGTTCGTTTTCTTGCATGGTCGTTGGGGCAGTAGTTGTAGAGGTAGAGGAACATCCCGCTAAACATACACAAAGAAATAGAAGAAGCAATCTGTTCATATAGGATCCCCTCTCTATAAAAGAAAAGACAAAAATGACAGGGTCATCATTTTTGTCTGTATCATGTTATTTTTGTAACATGTCAATATGTTTTAAAATCTCTTCAAAAGGCACATTGTTTAGACCGCTATAGTATTTTACAATTGTCCCGTTTTGATCAACAAGATAAAAATCTGTGCCGTGGATGACTTGATCCCCTTCTTGTGGCTTTTTTACAACTGCTTTAAAGTTTTTTTGAGCAAAACGCTCAATGTCTTGTTGAGCGTATCCTGTAAGTAAGTGCCAATTCCCTAAATCTCCTTGAAACTTTTCGACATACGCTTTTAACGCATCTGGTGTATCGTTTTCAGGATCTACACTAAATGAAACAAAATGAACATCTAATCCTTTTTCCTTGGCCATTTTTTGTAATTTCGCCATATTTGCTGTCATCGGTGGGCACACATCAGCGCATCGTGTGAAAATAAAATCAGCTACCCACACTTTTCCTTTTAAATCAGCTAGCCCAAACTTTTGACCATATTGATCGGTAAATGTAAAATCTTCAATTGGCCAATTTTTTGCATCTGGAATCGATTGCTGGCAGGCAACAAGCAAGAATAACAGCGCAACGAACAACCATAAACGTATACGTTTCACCTTTTATGTCCTCCTATTCCGTATAGTACATAAACCCTATTGCTCCTGAACCTGTATGTGTTGAAATAATTGGGGTTGTATATACGATGTCTGTTTTTGTCCATCCTGTTGCTTCTGCAATTGACTGTTTTAATCGTTCGCTTAAATCAAGAGCGTCTGCGTGAGCAATGCCTACTGCTCGGATCGTTTTTCCTTTCGTATGTTCAACAAATTGATTTGTTAAATATTTGACAATTTGAGAATGACTGCGAACTTTCGTTACAGGCGTATACACCCCATCTTCTAATGAAGCGATCGGTTTAATGTTTAATAGCGAACCAATCATCGCTTTTCCTCTTCCAATGCGTCCACCTTTAACAAGATTTTCAAGTGTATCAACAACGACAAATAAATGTGTATTTGCGCGGATCGCATCAAGACGTGAAACAATTTCTGCTACCGTTTTTCCTTCAGCAGCCATTTTTGCCGCTTCTAACACTTGAAAGCTAAGCGCAAGGGAAATGAAACGCGAATCGATGACTGTGACGTTCGCCTTTGTCATAGCCGCTGCACTTTCTGCTGAACGCACAGTACCGCTCATTCCACCAGTCATATGAATCGAGATGACATCATATCCTGCTTCACCCAATTCATCATACACTTGTAAAAACTGACCTGTAGACGGTTGTGAACTTTTTGGTAGCTCATCTGCTTGTTTCATTCTTTCAATAAACTGTTGTGGAGTTAAGTCAATACCATCTAAATATGTTTGGCCATCAATCGAGATAGATAATGGAACAACACGAATGTCCCACGCTTCAATTATTTCCTTTGACAAATCGACTGTAGAATCTGTTACAATTTTCACTTTACTCATTTTTTCACTTCCTGTATTTCATTCTAAAATTTCGTACGGTGAAATTATATAATAAAATCGTCCTGTATGTCGTCGTTTTCATAAAATTTTTTATAAAAAAAAGAGCTGATTTGCACATTAGCAAAACAGCTCCTTCGTCATTTATGCATTGTTTTTTAAAATTTCAGATTTAAATATTTGTTCATATACCGGCCACTTCAACACACGTTTTAAATAGTCTTTAAACGAATACACCTTCTTTGGATTTTTATTAGCATACACTTGTGCAATAAACGTTTGCAACCGCACTTTGACAATAAATTGATAAAGGTTATCGTCCTCCAATACCGGAATTTCGATAATTTTCACTTTTTGCCCATCTACGTTTTTAAACTCTAGGCTTTTGAATAACAAAATATCAATCCTCTTTTTTGACCGATTTATTTATATTATACACGATTTTTGTGTTGAAGTATGTCACATTTCGTCATCGATTTATAAAAAATTTTTGTCAAATGAGTAAATGGAATAAACTACTATCTTTATTCACTTCCATAAATGGAAAACCTTTTTTCTTCATCCGTTCAACAAGTGGACCATAATCTTCGCGACATTTCAATTCGATACCAACGAGTGCCGGACCACTATCTTTATTATTTTTTTTCGTATATTCAAACAATGTAATGTCGTCTGTCGGTCCTAGCACTTCATCAAGAAATTCACGTAAAGCTCCAGCACGTTGTGGAAAATTCACGATAAAATAATGTTGAAGACCTTCATAAATCATCGATCGCTCTTTAATTTCTTGCATGCGTCCGATGTCATTATTTCCTCCGCTAATAATACAAACAACGGTCTTGCCACGAATATGCTCTTTATATAAATCAAGCGCAGCAACAGGCAACGCTCCAGCAGGCTCCACTACAATAGCATTTTCATTATAAAGCTGCAAAATCGTTGTACATACTTTTCCTTCAGGAACGACAACAATATCGTCAACGATGTCTTTTGCTAATGCAAATGTTTTTTCACCCACACGCTTTACCGCTGCACCATCTACAAATGGATCAATTTCATTTAAAGTAATTACTTCCTTTGCTTCAAACGATTTTTTCATAGAAGGAGCCCCTTCAGGTTCGATACCAATCAATTTCGTCGTTGGTGAAATGCTTTTTATATACGTACCGACACCAGAAATAAGTCCCCCTCCACCAATACTTGCGAAAACATAGTCTATCGGCTCTTCGCAGTCATTTAAAATTTCAACCCCGACCGTTCCTTGTCCAGCGATGACAGCTTCATCATCAAACGGATGGATAAACGTTCGCTGCTCTTTTTTGGAACAAACCAGCGCTTGCTCATAAGAGTCATCAAATGTATCGCCAACTAAAATGATATCAACAAATTCCCGGCCAAAAAATTGTACTTGTGATACTTTTTGTCGTGGAGTGGTAGATGGCATATAAATTTTACCGTGCACACCGAGTGCGCGACACGAATAAGCGACACCTTGTGCATGATTGCCTGCACTTGCACAAACAATGCCATTTTTCTTTTCTTCTTCGCATAAACTTTTCATTCGATAATATGCCCCGCGAATTTTAAACGATCGAACGACTTGTAAATCTTCCCTTTTAAAGTATACATGGCAATCATAACGTTCTGAAAGCAATTCATTTTTTTGCAAGGGGGTATGATGCACAACATCTTTTAGCGTTTGATAAGCAATTAAAATATCTTCTACATATACGCCATGTTTTCGTTTTACTTGTTGTTCCATCTTCTCGTTTCCTTTCCATTTGTAATTGTTAAAATTATGTTATTCTAAAATATATCATATTTTCGGATAAAGAAAAGTAAATTTTCTAAAAATTAATCAAAAAGATGAAGCTCGCTGACTAGCGAGCTCGTTCATATATGCAAAATGTATGTGGATAGCGATTTTTTTCATCTTGTACCCCAGGTTGAGCGGTACGGAGTGTCCACTGTTTTTCATCGATTGGTGGGAAAAATGTATCACCTGTAAACGTCGCATCAATATGTGTGACATACAATCGATCTGCTAGCGACATGGCTTGTTCAAATACTTGTGCCCCTCCAATGATGAACACATGACCATATTGTTGTTCGATTTGTCGAATGTTATCCATCGAATGAATGACTTGAACATTCGAATTCACTAAAAACGTTTTGTCTCGTGTCAATATTATATTGATTCTCCCTGGGAGTGGACGACCAATCGATGCAAACGTTTTTCGTCCCATAACAATCGGATGTCCCATAGTTACATGTTTAAAATAAGCCAAATCTGCTGGTAAATGCCAAGGTAACGTATTGTTATAACCAATAACTCCATTTCGATCCATCGCCACAATAATTGAAATCAATTGACTCACTTCCTTATACAGATACGTCCGCTTTAATATGCGGATGCGGGTCATAATCAACGATTTCAAAATCTTCAAAACGATACTCAAAAATGGAAGAAGGCTTTCGCTTGATGATTAGCTTCGGAAGCGGGCGCGGCTCCCTCGTTAGTTGCAATTTCGCTTGTTCAATATGGTTCATATATAAATGGACATCGCCGCCAGTAAAAATAAGCTCTTTTGGCTCCAAATCGCATTGTTGGGCAACCATATGTGTAAGTAATGCGTAGCTTGCAATATTGAACGGAAGACCTAAAAACGTATCGACAGAGCGCTGTTGCCACATACATGATAACGTCCCGTTTTCTACATAAAACTGAAAAGCATAGTGACAAGGAGGCAATTTCATGTAATCCAACTCCCCTACATTCCATGCATTTACTAAAAGTCGGCGAGAATTCGGGTTTGTTTTTATTTGTTCGATTACTTCGCTAATTTGATCAATCGTCCGGCCGTCTGCTCCCCTCCATGAACGCCATTGTGCACCATATACTGGTCCTAAGTCTCCATTTTCATCCGCCCATTCGTCCCAAATCGTTACACCATTTTCTTTTAAATAGCGAATATTCGTATCCCCGCTCAAGAACCAAAGTAATTCATGAATAATGGAACGAATATGTAATTTTTTTGTTGTAAGTAAAGGAAAGCCTTCTCGTAAATCAAAACGTAACTGACGCCCAAATACAGAAAGCGTTCCCGTTCCCGTACGATCGTCTTTATACACACCGTTTTGTAAAATATCTTCAAGTAATTGTAAATATTGCTTCATGATACCCTCACCCTTTTTTATTTACTGTCATTTATTATGACATAAAGCAGAAAAGTAGGAAAGACAAAAAACCGTAGGATTTGCCCTACGGTCTAACAAATACGAGGTAACATGAGTCCAGTTAGTCGGTATAACCGTCTTGTTGTACCGAGTGGTGTCCGCAATAACAACTGCCCTTTGTTTGTTGCTCGAACTGTTCCGATCACAGTCGCGTCTTTTCCTTCTGGTTGGGAACGAAGTGCATCAAGAACTGCCTGTTCATCTTCTTTTGGTACGATCATGACTACTTTTCCTTCATTAGCTAAGTACAGCGGATCGAAACCGAGTAGTTCACATGCACCTTCTACTTCTTTTTTTATAGGGATACGTTCTTCTTCCAACTCAATCGTTACACCAAAATCTTCACAAATTTCTACAAGAGCTGTTGCTAAGCCACCGCGGGTTGGATCGCGCATCAGCCGAATGTGTTCACTTGCCTCCATCGCTTTTTCAATGAGCGAATATAACGAGGCACAGTCGCTTTCAACCTTTGATACAAGCCCTAATTCCCCACGAGCAACTAATATAGCTACTCCATGATCACCAACTGAACCGCTTATAATAATGGAGTCGCCCTCACAAATTTTTCGATCAAGCGGACGTGAAATGACACCAATCCCTGTTGTATTAATATATAATCCGTCTGCACTGCCTCGTTCAACAACTTTTGTATCTCCTGCCACAATCGTCATATTCGCTTTTTTCGCTTCTTCTGCCATTGATTGAACGATCGTTTTTAAATCATGAATTGAAAAACCTTCTTCAATAATAAAACCACATGTCAAAACTTTCGGAACCGCTCCAACAACCGCTAAGTCATTTATTGTTCCCGCCACCGCTAATTTCCCTATATTTCCACCCGGGAAGAAAAGAGGTTTAACGACAAAACTGTCTGTTGTCACAGCGAGCTCATGTGCTCCCAACGTCAATGTAGCAGAGTCAAATTTGGCATAATGATCGTTATGAAACATAGAAACAAACACATCTGTAATTAGTTTGTGGGCTAATTCCCCTCCATCTCCGTGAGCGAGCGTAATTCGCTCCATTCATTATTCCTCCCTCATATATTGATAGTACGCCGCACAACTACCTTCTGATGACACCATACATGGACCAATCGGTTTTAGCGGTGTACACGCTTTTCCGAACAATGCACACTGCGGTGGATCAATGAGCCCCCGAATGACTTCTCCACAACGACACTTTGTTCGACGTGGTTCACGCGTTGAAACAGAAAACTTTATCTTAGCGTTAAATTGATCATACTCTTTCTTAAAATCCATTCCACTTTGGGGAATAACACCAATTCCACGCCATGCCTCATCGCACAATGTGAAATAATGGTTCATCCAATATTTCGCTTGGTTGTTTCCTTGTTCAGTCACGACACTTTTGTAATCGTTTAATACAATAGCACGCTGTTTGAGTGCCAACATTAATAAATGGCGAATCGCACTTAACATATGTAACGATTCAAATCCACTAATTACTGCAGGCATACGGTATTCGATTGCTAAAAAATCAAAATGTTTTCTTCCCATCACCATAGATACATGTCCCGGAAGTAAAAAGCCGTCTAATAGCACTTCTTCATCGTGAAGTAATTGTCGCAAAATCGGTTCGACGAGCTTTGTCGACATCCACATCGAAAAATTGTGTACTTTTTTTTCTTCGGCTTCTTTTATTGCCGCTGCTAAAATGGGGATAGTTGTTTCAAACCCTATGCCTAAAAAAATAACTTCTTGATTCGGATGTTGTTCAGCGATACGAACTGCATCAACGGGGGAATAGACGACTCGCACATCTTTTCCTTCCGTTTTCGCTTGCATCAACGTTCCGTAAGATCCAGGAACTCGCATCATATCACCAAATGTACAAATGATTCGATCTGAGCCGTCTGTCAAAGAAATCATGGCATCAATTGTTACTTGATCAGTCACACAAACAGGACAGCCAGGACCCGAAATAAGACGAACATATCCTTCAAGCGCTTTTTTGATTCCCGTACGAGCAAGTGCCATCGTATGCGAACCACATACCTCCATAAACGAAGGCACTCGTCCGAACGTTTGTTGGAACTGACTAGCTAACATCCGTACTTCTTGTAGCAACGTTCGACTGAGCGCTAAGTGAGTTGGGCTATCCATCACATCTAGCATCGACTAGCTTCCTCCATTCTTCTAAACTTTCTTTTGCATATTGCTCATCAATAATGGACATTGCTTGTCCCGCATGTACAATGACATAATCACCAATTTTCACTTCAGGAACAAAAATAACCCCGACATTCATTTGCGATCCCATCACATCGACTAATGCAGAAAAACCGTCAATATGTAACACTTTTGCTGGTACTCCTACACACATACACGTTCCCTCCTATGTGCCGCAATCATTAACTGTCCGAGCGCTAATCCCCCATCATTGCAAGGTACTTTTTGATGCGTATAAACACATAACCCGAGTTTGTTCAGTTCTTGTCGAAGACGTTTTGTGATATAGCGGTTATGCATGCTCCCTCCAGATAACACGATGTTTCGTTCGTATGTTGGATATTGTTGTAAAGCTAAACGAATCATTTCAACAGACGCTTGAACGACCGTTTCATGGAAGCGACCAGCAATGGTATTCGTTTGCTCATGAGCTTCAACATCTTTAATTATGGACCGCCACATCTCCGTCAAATCAATCTCCCATTCATCGCACTTCTTTACACGAAATGGATAAGTCTCATATATTTTTGTATCATCGATTAATTCAGAAAGTCGAATCGCTGCCTCTCCATCGTATGTACTATGTGTACAAACGTGTAAAAAAGCGCTAACCGCATCAAACAGTCGACCACATGTACCTGCTAAAGGGGAATGTAACCCTTTTTTAATCATTTGTCTTAATACACGCACGTCGTTCGCTTGTTCTATAAATCGCTTCTCCGCCAACGAGTATCCTTCTTCACCGAAATAATAACCAAGCATGCCGACTGTCGTACGCCAAGGCTCTTTTATACAACGTTCTCCACCTGGAAGTGGAGTATATGTTAAATGTCCGAGTCTTTTATACTGTGTAGCATCTCCGTATAGTAACTCAAAGCCCCATATATGTCCGTCCTCTCCATATCCTGTTCCATCTAAAATGAGGCCAAAACAAGGGGAGTGGATATGATTTTCCTCCATGCATGAAACCATGTGCGCATGATGATGTTGGACAGCTACAACATCAACATTCCATTTTTTTACAATATTCCACGTTTCATAATTTGGATGTAAATCGACAGCGGCTACTTTCGGTGTCACTCCCATCCATGTGCGTAAATGTTCGTATTCCCGTTGGAAATGTTCCACCACCTCTACATGCTCTAAATCACCGATATGAGGACCTAAAAAAATTTGATGATGTCTTCCAAACGCGAATACATTTTTTTGTTGACCACCAAGTGCTACAATTTCATGAACATCATGCTCCGTCCACAATGGATCTGGAACGAAACCGCGCGCTCGCCGAATAAAATGAATCGTACCATTTTCCACTTGCACAACTGAATCATCAATTGGATGGACAATCGGACGGTTATGTATAAGAAAATAATCAGCAATGCCTTGTAAATCACGCAAAACTTGTTCATCTTCATATATAATCGGTACTCCCGAGCGATTCGCACTTGTCATCACAACGACAGGCAATTGTTCATCAAGTAATAAATGATGAAGCGGAGTGTACGGCAACATCACTCCAACCGTTTGCAACCCAGGAGCAACCGATGGAGCAATCATTGTGTTTCTTTTCTGCTTTATCACAACAATCGGAGCTTCCGGTGAAATTAATAATTGTTTTTCTTCTCTCGTTATTTCACATAATTGCTCTACTATGTCAAGTGAAGCAGCCATAACAGCTAACGGTCGATTTGGGCGTTGTTTTCGCAAACGTAATTGTTGAACTGCCTGTTCGTTAGTCGCGTCACAAGCTAAGTGATAACCACCTAACCCTTTCACCGCAACAATCGCCCCCGCACGTATATATTGCTTCGCTTGTTCAATCGCATCCCCTTGTACTTTTTGACCATATGCCTTCAATAATGTAACAGATGGACCACATATTGGACAAGCAATAGGTTGAGCATGATGACGGCGATTCATAGGATCTTCATACTCTTGTTCACATCGCTCACACATTTGAAATGAATGCATCGATGTAAACGGGCGATCATACGGTAATTTTTCAATAATCGTGTACCGAGGACCACATTGCGTACAATTGATAAATGGATAACGATAGCGATGATCATTTGGGTCATTCATTTCCCGTAAACAATCATCGCAAACAGCCGTATCGATCGGAATCACGAGCGAAGAACTTCCTTTTCGTTCGCTTGGAATAATAGAAAAATCTTTAAACGCACGCCATTGTGCTATAGTTACGACCATCTCATCAATACGAGATAATCGCGGTGCCTGTATAGGTAAAGCGTGAATAAACTGGTCGACTGCATCTGCATCGCCTTCAACATGAATAAAAACTCCGTCCATATTGTTTTGTACAGTTCCTTTTACTTGATATCGTTGGGCAAGCGCGAAGATAAAAGGACGGAAGCCAACTCCTTGCACTCGTCCTTTTACTGTGATGTTGACTGCTTTTTGCATTGAGCAACCCCTTCTCGAATCCAATGTAGCCATTCATCCATGCCTTCACCGCTTTTTGCAGATAACGGTAGTAACTTAGACTGCGGATTAATACATGATAAGTCTTCCTTTGCTTGTTCTACGTTAAAATCAAGATATGGCAATAAATCGATTTTATTCAGTAAAACAAGCTCTGTTCTCATAAACATCGTTGGGTATTTCGGAATTTTATCATTTCCTTCTGGTACACTTAATACTGCCACTTTATGTTGCTGTCCTAAATCATAACTAGATGGACAAACAAGATTACCTACGTTTTCAATAAACAAAATATCTAGATGTTGAAAATCAAATTGCGGTAGCACAGCCGCAATCATACGTGCATCTAAATGACATCCTCCGTGTGTATTAATTTGTACCGCTTGCGCACCAAGAGCACGAATGCGCTCTGCGTCTTTTTCCGTTGCTAAATCTCCTTCGATGACACCAATGCGAAATTCATTTGCTAATGCTTCGATCGTTTTTTCTAAAATGGTCGTCTTTCCTGCCCCGGGTGAGCTCATTATATTGATTACAAGCGTATTTGTTTCCTCAAACAATTGGCGATTAAACGTAGCTGCCCGATTATTGTTTGTTAACACATCAACTTCTAATGTAATTTTCATATTATTAACCCCCTTCATATGCCAAAATACGAAATGTTTCTCCAGCTACCATTTTTCCACTTGGAAGCAAACATGTTGGACATTGAGAAATTTTTGTAACTGGTTCATACTCTTTTCCACAAATGGTACAAATGGCTTTTGCTTGTTCCATATGAATGATTAATTCAGCATCGGTCGTTAAACAATTATCTTCTTGTATTTTATACACATCAAAAGCAAACCGTAATGCATCTGGAAGCGCATTGCTTAACGTACCAACAACCAACTCTACTTTTTTTACACATTTCACTTTTTTCTTTTGAGCATCTTGTTCAATTAGCTGAACAATTTCTCCCATTAACGCCATCTCATGCATACGAATCCCTTTCTATTTGCACATACCATACATTTCCCTCTTTTTTCGTTGGAAGAAGTGGCATATGCAATGTGCCATGTTGTGAGAATATGTGCCATTCACGATCACAGTATAAACAAATAAAACGATGATCTTGCTGAATGTAATGAGGCATCACGTGACAATGTGAACAAATGGCTTTTCTTACATGTAATGTCCCATCATGTTTATAAACAACGATCGGGATACGACCGACTGTTTTCATTTCGACATCACATACATCATCGCACGGGCCAATCGTATGCCACGTGCGATGATCGAAAAATAATTTCTTCACTTTTTCCACCTCTTCCTCTAATAATGGGGCGGAAGCTTCTTTCAGCGTTTCAATGAAACTATTACGCATCATCTGTAAAAATTGTGAGCGATTCATGTCGTATGACACCACTTCTCTACTTGATGAACGACTTGTTCAACAACATGCGGCAGTTGCGCTTGGACGATCGGTGATAGTTCTAATCCGAGAGATAAAGAAGCTGGTTGTATTCCGAACAAAACCATTTGCTTTGGGTATGTTTGACGTAATTTCGCCGCTGACAATACTTCCTGAAAACCAAGTTGATGAATAGACATTTTAATTCCAAAATACGCTGGAATTTCGTCGTCCACTAATGTAATGATCGTTCCTGCTTCTTTTCCTGCATTGACAGCATCGACTATTGCTAAATACTCTGTCTCTTCGATCGTTCCAAGTAACCTCATCCCATCCGTTGATCCTTCAATCACTTCTACATCATCGTATTTCGCCAATTTTTCTTCTAATAAAGGCAAAATATGAACACCTACTCCTTCATCGGAATAAAGTAAATTTCCAATTCCGAGAACGGTTATTTTTTTATTTTTCATCATGTTCACCTAATGCTTCTTTTTTTCGCTCTATTTTATAGCCGGTAAAAATCGACGACATCGTTCCATTTCGTTGTAAATAGTCTTCTCGAAACGCCATATACACATGTACGACAGTAAAAATCATAAACCCCCATGCAACAAGGTGATGCCATGAACGAACGGAGTAGCTATCACCACCAAATAAATGAGCCACCCACATAAACATTTTTCCATAAATCGACTCCGGCTGTGGCTCGAATAATAAGTAATAACCTGTAAGCATCATAATGATGGATCCAAGCCCGATAAAAATCCAATAACTCAATTGAGCAAGCGGATTATGTCCGATATAATGTTTTTTATTGTTTTTCATAAATAAGTAGTATTTGATCGTTTCGAATGCTTCTTTCCAAAAAGAAAAGCGAAACGGATTCGATGTCGCATGTTCATTTCCTTTGTATACCCAATACCAACGAACAGCTAAATTAATAGTAAAAAGAAAAGCAACAAAAAAGTGAATATAGCGCGCCCACCCCATTAAAAACGAGTAATACGCTTCTTCTTGAATAGATGCGGAAACAAACGGGCGGCCGATAAACACGCCCGTAATCATTAAAACTATAATGGAAAAAGCATTGATCCAATGAAAAATACGAACAGGTAATTCCCATACGTATACTTTCACCATTTCATCGTTTAGCTCAATGTTTTTCGCTTTTCGTGACCGTTTCCAAACTACTTGTGTTTGTTTTTGCTCAATTTTTGGATTTGTTGGGATTGACATACACTCCCCTCCTACCCAATACGAATATGAGTCGTCTGTTTTGATTCAAGGTCTGTTAAATGAACCGCACATGCTAAACATGGATCGAACGAATGGACAATGCGTAAAATTTCCAATGGTTTTTCTTTGTCAAGCAACGGTGTTCCTTTTAAAGATGCTTCATATGCACCAATTTGCCCTTTATGGTCACGCGGTGAGGCGTTCCATGTTGTCGGAACAACAGCTTGATAGTTTTTCGTTTTCCCATTTTCAATTTCAATCCAATGGCCTAACGCTCCGCGTGGCGCTTCCATCCATCCTACTCCTTTTGCGTGTTTTGGCCATGTGCTTGGTTCCCATTTTGTTCGATCAAATGTAATTTGGTTTCCATTGCGAATATTCGCAAGTAACGCATCCATATCGTCACGCATCCATTTCGCAACGAGGATAGACTCAAGTCCACGTGCTACTGTGCGCCCGAGTGCTGAACGCATTGCTTCAAGTGGCCAATTTAATTTTTTCAACGTATCATCTATTAGTCCGACAAACTCATCTTTCTTTAATGCATAACCAACAAGCATACGTGCAAGTGGCCCTGTTTCCATCGGATGCTCTTTCCATCTCGGAGATTTTAACCAACTGTATTTTTCCTCCGTATTTAATGTTTTAAATGGTGGTTTCGGTCCTGTATAACGAAGCGAAGTTTCGCCTTCCCATGGATGTTTACCAACTCCACCTTCTTTTCCATCATACGTATACCATGAGTGATCAATAAACTCTTTTACTTGTTCTGGATCTTTTGGATCAACATCAAGTACTTCATTTAAGTTTCCATTTAAAATGACACCACGTGGGAAACGATATAAATGGACATCGCGAATATCACCTGTTGAAAAATCACCATAACATAAATAGTTATTTAAGCCACCACCATACGTCCAATCTTTATAAAACGAGCCAATCGCTAGTAAGTCTGGAATGTAAACGTTATTTACAAATTCTACTGCTTGATCAATAATTTGCGAGACATGCATCAAACGTTCTGCATGAATGGCGTTATCGCTATTAATATCAATTGGGGTAGCCATCCCACCAACAACATAGTGAGGGTGTGGGTTTTTTCCTCCAAAAATTGTATGGATTTTCACAATTTCTTTTTGCCAATCAAGCGCTTCTAAATAGTGAGCAACAGCAAGTAAATTTACTTCAGGTGGTAATTTATATGCCTTATGTCCCCAATATCCGTTGGCAAAAATACCAAGCTGACCACTATCCACAACTTTTTGTACCTTCTCTTGGATGTCTTTAAAATAACCTGGAGACGATTTCGGCCAACTAGAAAGCGACTGAGCAATGCGGCTCGTTTCGTTTGGGTCTGCTTTCAAGGCGCTTAATACATCTACCCAGTCAAATGCATGTAAATGATAAAAATGAACAACATGGTCATGTAAAAAGACCGCTGCGTTCATAATGTCACGAATGAGATGTGCGTTTCTTGGAATTTTAATATCGAGCGCATCTTCAACGGAACGGATAGAAGCTAGAGCATGGGTTGTTGTACAAACGCCACAAATACGTTGCACATATGCCCAAACATCTCGTGGATCGCGATCACGCACAATTAACTCAATGCCACGAACTGCTGTACCGGAACTGAATGCCTCTTGAATGACGCCACTTTCATCAACGTCTACTTCTATACGTAAATGTCCTTCAATTCGTGTTACTGGATCGACAACAATACGTTCTGTCATCTTTATTCACCTCAATCATGATGTTCATCTTTTTTCTTCATTGCCGTGACCATAGCGTGAGCAGCAACACCTGCAGCCGTCACACCAACTGCAATCGCTCCGACGGTTTCTGGATTAATCGTCGTTTGGGATGCAGGAATTTTAGCACGACGAACAAAGAAAGGACCGTTATCCCAAAAACCTTTTTCAGAGCAACCAATACATGGGTTCCCAGATTGAATTGGGTAGCTAACTCCCCCGTTCCAGCGCATTTCTGCGCAAGAGTTATATGTTGTTGGTCCTTTACATCCTACTTTATATAAACAATATCCTTGTCGCGCTCCTTCATCATCAAACGATTCCGCAAATAGTCCTGCGTCAAAATATGCCCGACGATTACATTTATCGTGAATACGATGACGATAAAACGCTTTTGGTCTTCCAAGATGATCAAGTTCTGGAAGTTTTCCGAACGTAATGATATGTGCAATGACACCCGTCATAACTTCTGCAATTGGTGGACATCCTGGAACTAATATGACTGGTTTATCTTTTACAAAATGTGTAATTGGTTTTGCTTTTGTTGGATTCGGATATGCGGCAGGAATTCCGCCCCACGACGAACAGCTTCCATATGCGATAATTGCTTTTGCTCCTTTAGCAGCACGAAGAAACGTTTCCTTTGCAGATACACCACCAACCGTTAAAAATGCATCATCTGTTGGCAAACTTCCTTCCACCGCAAGTATGTATTCTCCAGGATAATGTTCCAAAACATGCTCAAGTGCGGCTTCGATTTGATGCCCCGAAGCAGCAGAAAGTACTTCTGAATACTCGAGAGAAATCATGTTTAAAAGCACACTTTCTACTTTTGGATGCGTAGAGCGAATAAATGATTCAGAACAACCTGTACAGTCTTGGAACTGTAGCCAAATCACTGGAACTCGTTGGTTCTTTTCCATCGCTGCAACCACTTGATCTGTTTGCGAAAAATCTAGCCCCATAGTTGCTGCAAGAGCTGTACACATTTTTAAAAAATCGCGTCTCGTAAAGCCGCGATCAAGCACTTCTTCTAAAATAGTTTTTCTTTTCACATAACTCCTCCCCTTTACTTGATAACGTTTACAATTGATTATATATCATTATTTCCCTTTATGTTATTTTTAAGGGATAATTGTCACAAAATGTTCTTAAATATATTAACAACATGAAAATAGTTTTTATTATAATAAGTAGAAAAACAGAAAAAGAAAAAGCGCCTTCTATTGTGAAGACGCCTCTTGTTTCGACTGTTTTTCTTTTCGTTTATACACAAATTTTGAGATCGATATACTTACTTCATATAACAACAGCAATGGAATAGTTACTAGAAAGTCAGAAATAAAATCCGGTGGCGTGATCGTTACCGCGATAATAACTAATATAAAATACGCGTATTTTCTTACTTTTTGTAGCGCATATGGATTAATTAAACCAATACTTGTCAAAAACATAACGATGATTGGTAATTCGAACAGTACAGCGAAAGGAATCGTCATGTTTAAAATAAATTGAAAATACTTTTCTGTCGTAAACATTGTTGCGAACAAATCTTCGCCGAGACTCATTAAAAAGTGAAACACCATAGGCAATACAACAAAGTAGCCAAAACATAAGCCGAGCACAAATAATAGAAACGTCGCTGGAATATACGATAATGTTATTTTTCGCTCCTTTGGTGTAAGAGCAGGCTTAACAAACATCCATACTTGCCAAACAAATACCGGAATCGTCATTGTAATCGCAAAGACGCCAGCTAGTACGACATACACCCATAAAATATCAGTGGGACCTAAAATCGTTAGCTTGACATCTAAATCGGAAATCAGCCAACGATATAAATCTTGAACAAAGATAAAACCTACAATAAAAAATAAAATTAGTGCTCCAACAACAATAAAAATGCGTTTACGTAACTCTTCTAAATGTTCAACCAACGTCATCTCTTCATCTTCGTATCTTTTCTTTTCTTCCACGAGCGTAAACACCAACCTTTTTCCATGTTAAAAACGGCAACACATCGTTGCCGCCTTATGATTGACTTGTTTCTTTATTTTTTATTTTCATCAAGCTCTTCTAATACTTCATCGCGCAATCCTTTTGTTGATTTTTTAAACTCACGTAATGTTTCACCAAAAGCTCGTCCGATTTCGGGTAATTTTTTCGGTCCAAAAATGACAAGAGCGATGACAAGAATTAAAATTAAGCCAGGTACTCCAATATTTGAAAGCATAACGTCATCTCCTTTTTTCATACATACGCTTCTTTTTTATTTTATTGCTAATATCTTCATTTTTCAATGACAAATTTTTGAGGGGTGTGAGAAATGTTTAACAATCAACATACAGTATACGCTATTTTCTTTACATTGCATAGCCATACAACTGTACAAGTAGGAAAATTAGGGACGATTGTATTTCCAAGCGGAAATTATATTTATGTAGGGAGCGCGAAAAGAAACATACAATCACGTATTCAACGCCATCTCCAAGTAGAAAAACGCAAGCATTGGCATATTGATTACATTCGTCCATACAGTGAAATTACACATGTCCAAACATATTCCTCTGAACTTAGTGAATGTGAACGTGTACAGCAACTTTTTGAACAATACAGAGGGCAATGGGTCGCAAAAAAATTTGGCTCATCCGACTGTCGTTGTTTTTCTCATCTTATTTACTATAAACAATAAACGAGGGGTATGTCCCCTCGTTTAGCTCGCCTTTTCATATTTTTCTTCTGATTTAGCTATAATTACTGCGCATGCAGCATCGCCTGTAATATTTACGACTGTTCTCGTCATATCAAGCAAACGGTCAACTCCTAAAATAAGAGCAATAGCTTCCACTGGTAGACCAACGGATGTCAACACCATAGAAAGCATAATTAAACCAACACCCGGAACGCCTGCTGTACCAATACTCGCGAGTGTTGCCGTTAAAATGACTGTCAAAAGATCACTAAATGTCAAATCAACACCATACACTTGCGCGATAAACATCGTTGCAACACCTTGCATAATGGCTGTTCCGTCCATATTGATGGTTGCCCCAAGTGGTTGCACAAAACCGCTAATGCTTTTTGGAACGTTTAAATTTTTTTGTGCTGTTTCCATAGATATTGGCAATGTAGCATTACTACTCGATGTACTAAATGCAACAGCCATCGCTGGGGAAAACCCTTTAATAAACGCGATAGGGTTCATTTTTCCAAGTGTCCATACAGCTACACCATACACAACGAAGAAATGAACAAATAATGCTAACAATACAGCAAACATATATTTCCCCATCGCTGCGATCGCGTCGAATCCTTGTCCTCCAATGGCGATAGCAATCAATGCAAAAGCACCGTATGGAGCGAACTTCATCACCCATTCGACTAAGTACATGAGAACATCATTGGCTTGCTCTACGAATACTCGTACTTGTTTTACCCGATCACCTAGACGAGCAATTGCCATCCCCACAAGCACTGCAAAGACAATTACTTGAAGCATATTCCCTTCTACCATTGCTTGAAATGGGTTGGTTGGAATAATGTTTAATAATGTATCTACAACTGGTGGAGCTTCCTTCTTTTCAAACGTTGCCCCTTCTAAATTAAAATTTCCTTCTCCCGGACGAATCACAGATCCTAACGTCAAAGCAATGATAAGTGCCAAAGAAGTAGTAATTAAGAAGAATGCAATAGTTTTCATACCGATACGACCAAGTTTTTTCGGATCACCGACACCAGCTGCCCCTAAAATAAGCGACACAAGTACAATTGGAACAACAAGCAGTTTGATTAAGTTAATAAATATTGTGCCAAGTGGATTGAGCACGTACGTTTTTGTGAGGTCAAACCATTCTGTTGGAAGGGCTAAGTTGAAAATAAGACCTACGATAATTCCTGCAAACATTCCGAGTAAAATTTTCTTTGTCATCGACATATCCACACCTCCATCAAGTTCTGCATCTTTTGCTGTAAAACGTATTCAACTTTGTACGGAAAAAGAGTTAAAGGAGAGGACCGTTTCAATTGTAAATGTTTTTTTTGAAATTGTAAAGAAAAAATGAATATAATTGTTAGAAAAGTAGTTGAATTTCTTTTTTTACAAAAAAAACTACCACTATCACGTGGTAGTTTACATCCGCTTTGTTTTTTTACGACTTGAATCCACTTCAATGCCACTTGGTTCCTTTTCCATCGTTCCTTGTCCTTTTATTTCCGGTGAACTCAACCCCGTTTTCGAAGCATCTTTTTTTCGTTTACCCACTTTATTCACCTCCCTGCTTTTTTATTTTGTGCCATTTACGAAAGTTCAATCGTCCCAAAATGAAATTTTGCTGTTTTTCTTCGATAAACCGAAAAACCGAATTGTTGAAATCTCGAACTTTGCCAATGGTCTTTTAATACGATTCGTTGACGTGCCACTCGCTTTGCTTGTTCAATCACTTCTACCGTTAGATCCGTATATAGCGCAGCTTGTTTTAATCCCTTGACCCCATCCGCTTCCTCAATTGTTACTTCAAACATCGGATCGAAATAAACGACGTCATACGACTGATCATCACATTGCGCTAAAAATGAACGAAAATCGGCATGATGCACATGAATGCGTCGCATCGCTTCATTAAGTTCAACTACATCGCTGTCCCAATGACGCAACCCTTGTTTTGTTAAGTAAGCAATATATGCACTTCCCTCAACTCCTACCACTTTCCCCTCCTCACCGACAACTAAGCTAGCAATAATGCTATCCGCTGCCAATCCAAGCGTACAATCTAAAAACGTCATCCCTTTTTGTAACTTCGTTGCTTGTAAAAACGGTTCACTTTCTCCTTTTAAAATGCGTTTCGCGCGAAAAGAAGCAGAATTAGGATGAAAAAATAATGGTTCGTGTCCGTGCGGAAAATGAACCTCTAACCTTTCTTTCCCAACAACAAGAATAGGCTGAGTCGTATGTTGTTGAATAGCTGTAATGGAACGTTTTCGACGCGGAATATATAAAGTGTGTAATTCTAACGCAATTTGTTTCGCTTTCTCAATCATTTGATCGTTGGTTCTACCTGCAGTAGTCACAATCATATGTTCACCTCAAAAGAAAAAGGATGTCTGTAGGACACCCTTAGCAATGTTTTTCAAAAGCTTGCATAATATTTTGCATAATATTTTCAAGCGAATTCGCTTCGATATCGTGGCGTGGAATAAAATGAACAACTTCTTTTCCTTTCAATAACGCCATCGATGGAGAAGAAGGTTCAATACCGACAAAATATTCACGCATTTTTACTGTCGCTTCCCGATCTTGTCCCGCAAAAACAGTAATGAGATGATCCGGTTTTTTTTCGCTCATTTGTACCGCCTGAATAGCTGCTGGACGTGCAAGCCCTGCTGCACAACCACAAACAGAATTAACGACAACAAAAGTCGTTCCCTCTACTTGTTCCATAAACTGTTCCACTTCTTCACTCGTACGCAATTCTTTAAATCCACCGTTTACTAATTCATCGCGCATTGGTTGTACTACTTGACGCATATATTCTTCATATGACATAAACATACGTACATCCCTCCAAATCATTATTGCTTTTACAAGAATACAACAATGTAAATAGAAAAATCAACAAAATAAAAAACATTGAACAATTTTCTAAAAATTTTTATAATGAATGTATTTACATGATGTAGGAGGTTGAGAACATTGCCAATTAATATTCCACGTGATCTCCCAGCAAAAGAAATACTAGAACAAGAAAATATTTTCGTCATGGATGAAGATCGCGCCTATTCTCAAGATATTCGACCATTAAACATTATCATTTTAAACTTAATGCCACAAAAAGAAAAAGCAGAAACACAGTTGTTGCGTTTACTTGGGAATTCACCGCTACAAGTGAATGTAACCTTCTTACGACCAGAAACACATGAGGCAAAAACAACATCAAAATATCATCTCGATCAATTTTACACGACATTCCAACACGTTCAACATCGAAAATACGACGGCATGATTATTACCGGGGCACCCGTTGAACATTTACCGTTTGAACAAGTCGATTACTGGAATGAGTTAACTCAAATTATGGAATGGACAAAGACAAATGTCACATCTACGTTACATATTTGTTGGGGTGCACAAGCAGGAATGTACTATCATTATGGGATTCCAAAATATGACTTGCCACAAAAATGTTTCGGTGTATTTGATCATATGTTAGAACAAAAGCACGTTAAACTCATCCGTGGATTTGATGATATTCACAAAATTCCACACTCGCGCCATACAGATGTAAAACGTGAGCATATCGAAGCTGTTTCAGAGCTGACGATTTTATCTTCATCCGAAGAAGCAGGTGTCTGCCTTGTTATTTCCAATGATGGAAAGCAAGTGTTTTTGACAGGGCATCCAGAGTATGATGCGACGACACTAAAAGAAGAATACGAACGTGATATAGCCAAAGGTTTAGACATTCAAATTCCAAAATATTATTTTCCACATGACGATCCGAATGAGCAACCACGTAACACATGGCGATCGCACGCCAACTTGTTGTTTGTAAATTGGCTCAATTACTATGTTTATCAAGAAACGCCATACGTATGGGAATAATTCCTCGCCGCACAGCGAGGATTTTTATTGCTATATTACTCAAATTTGAATATAATAACTTGTATATTCTTCATACAGAAAGGAGTAATAAAATGGAAAGTGAACAACGACATTTATCGTTTATTATTGCTGGGCTGCTATTGGCCATTTTAATGGCAGCGATGGATAATACGATTGTTGCAACTGCAATTGGGACAATCGTTGCTGATTTGGGCGGGGTAGATCAATTTGTTTGGGTTACATCCGCCTACATGGTTACTGTCATGGCCGGTATGCCTATTTTTGGAAAGTTATCCGATATGTATGGTCGAAAACGTTTCTTTTTATTCGGGTTAATCGTCTTTTTAATCGGTTCTGCGCTCTGTGGTTTAGCACAAAGCATTGTACAACTTAGCATTTTCCGTGCGATTCAAGGAATTGGTGGCGGGGCATTAATGCCCATTGCATTTACAATCGTATTTGACGTGTTTCCGCCAGAAAAACGAGGGAAAATGACTGGATTGCTCGGCGCGGTCTTTGGGATGTCAAGCGTGCTTGGTCCGTTGCTCGGTGCTTATATTACCGATTACTTAAGCTGGCATTGGGTATTTTACGTTAATGTCCCAATCGGTTTATTGTCTATTTTTTTCATTGTTCGTTATTACAAAGAAACAACGCCACATACAAAACAATCAATCGATTGGCTTGGTGCACTCACCCTCGTCGTCACAGTCGTTAGCCTAATGTTTGCTCTTGAATTAGGTGGAAAAAAATATGATTGGAACTCGATCACGATCGTATCATTATTTACAATTAGCGCTATTTTTTTACTAGCATTTTTGTATGTAGAAACGAAAGCAAAGGAGCCCATTATCTCATTTTCACTTTTTAAACGGCGAACGTTTGCTGTCGCACAGTTGCTTGCTTTTTTATACGGTGCTACATTTGTCATTTTAACAGTTTTTATCCCGGTGTTTGTACAAGCGGTTTATGGCGGTACAGCGAAAAATGCCGGACTCATCTTAATGCCAATGATGCTTGGGTCTGTCGCAGGCAGTTCATTTGCTGGTGTTTCACAAACAAAAACGTCGTATCGAAATATTATGTTTATTTCTGTAATCGCTTATTTTACAGGTATGCTCTTACTTAGTCTTATGACACCAGAAACATCGCGCATATGGTTAACTATATATATGGCGATTTCTGGGTTTGGTGTAGGGTTCTCTTTCTCTTTGTTACCGACAGCATCGATGCACAACTTAGAGCCACGTTTCCGCGGCACAGCAAATTCAACCAATTCGTTTTTTCGCTCGCTTGGTATGACACTCGGTATTACAATTTTTGGTACTATTCAAACAAATACATTAACTAACAACTTAAAAGAAGCTTTTCATTCGATGCCATCGACACATGCGTTTGACCCTCGCGCACTGTTTGAAGCGGGAACACGCGCACAAATTCCGACACCTATTTTACAAAAAATTGTCGATGCGCTAGCATCATCGATTACTTATGCGTTTTCGCTTGCATTAATACCGATTGCCCTTTCTTTTCTATTCATTTTCTTTATGGGGAATGAAAAACTCGAAATACAAAAACGTGTAGAAGCAGGGAAATAAAATGAGCGTGAAACTCGTCATTCTCGGTTTGTTGATGGAAGGAGAAAAACATCCGTATGAAATTCAGCAAATTGTCAATGAACGTCATATGAAACATTACATTAAACTGGCAGCCGGCTCTCTTTATTACGCTTTCGAGCAACTCGAAAAACAAGGATATGTAGAAGTAGTCGATGTTGTACGTGATTCGAATCGTCCAGATAAAACAATTTACCGCATTACTGAAAAAGGAAAACAACATTTCGAACAATTATTGCTAGAACAATTGCAAAAACACGAACATATTCATCGCTCTATTTATGCAGGACTGTCGTTTGCTGCATATGCTGATGAGGAAAAAGTAAGTGCAGTATTAAAGCAACGATTACACGAAACAAAACAACAACTTGAAAAGTTAAAATTGATCTTTGAACAAAAGCGTGAAAATGAATACGTGACAAAATTATACGTATTAAAAGGGGTCATTATGCATTTAGAAACAGAAGTAGAGTGGCTGCAACAATTGATTAACATTGCTAACAATAAAAAACTAAAAGAAAAAGGGGGAGGCTTATGGCAATAAGCTTCCCTCACTTTTTTTGCAACATAAACAACCACATAAACGAAACAGCTTGTTTTAATTCAGTTGAGAGCTGTTGAAGGAAAGAACCATCAACTCCGCGCTTATATACTCCTTCTTCAGCAATAAGAGTGAACCCATTTTCCTTCGCTAACTGTTCAAACTCCCAAGGCATCATCGTATTGCAAATGACTGCTTCACCATATAGACGGCGATAACTATTCACTCGCGGAGCGGCCGTTGGTCCAAGAATGCCAACACATACATATGCGTTTGTTTTTAACACACGGCGAACTTCTTCAAGCGCTGCAAGCGGCTGTTCTGTCCATTCTAAACAATTAATGATCATGGCACCTGCAAACGTCTCATCTGGGAAAGGCAAATTCATAACATCCGCTTGTTGAAAATGAAGATGTTCATGAGGCCTTTGTTTTTTCGCCAATTCAATCATTTCACTTGATAAATCTAATCCAATGACACGATATCCTTGTTCACACAGTTTATATGATCCGTATCCATCGCCACAACCAATATCCGCAATATACCCGTCCTTCCGCATATATGTTGTCACAAACGGAATAATCGTCTTTCTACTTCCTCTCTCCCACATCTCTTCGCTGCTTTGATGCCACCACTCTGCTCGTTCATCCCATTGTTTTTCTGCCTCTTTATGCCATGTGTGCATAACTCCACTCCTTTTCGAAAAACTAAACATGTTAAGTCTATTGTAGCAGAAAGGAGTAAAAAACATGACAAAAAAAGTGAATAAAGGAAGTAAAAATCAAAACGCACCGACACAGCACGGGGAACTACATGATGGTGTAGGAGACAACAGTAAAGGGCGCAAACAAAATAAAAACCAAAACGATAAAACAGATCATTAAAAAAGTCGGGCTGATCGCCCGACTCACTCTTCTTGCTTACTGACACGAATAGCAGGTGTATTGTTGCCAATATAAAAAGGGACAACTTCTTCACCTTGATGCTCGTAAAAATAACGATTGATTTCTTGCTCAGCAAACGCTACTCCATCTTCTATAATCGTTCGTCTTTTATCCATCGTCTATTCCCCCTTTAGACGATAGAATAACCAAAAAAATTGCTATTCATGTAATGGATTGTCTGAAACGATCACCCCATCTTCATCAACGTATACGTATGTACCTGGCTTCCACTCTATATCTCCGAAATGTACAATCGTATCTCGCGTCCCTTTTCCTTCCTTTTTACTTTTACGCGGACATGTTCCAAGTGCAAGTACGCCAATTGGCATCGCGCTTATTTCTTTCGAATCACGAATACATCCATGTACAATAATGCCTGCTAATTGACGGTCACACGCAATTTGCGCAAGACGATCGCCCACAAGCGCACATTGTTTTGAACCTTTTCCATCAACAACGACTACACTTCCTGCTGGTACCGTTTCTAGTGCTTCTCGGACGAGTACATTATCTTCCAAAACATCTACTGTTGTGATGGGTCCATAAAACGATGTTTTTTTCCCGTAGTTTCGAAATGCAAGCGAACAAACGCGCACACGTTCTCCATATTGATCACATAAATCCGCCGTTTTCATCCTCATCCCCCATTTTCGCTAATCTCACCATAATAATAGTCAATCTATTCTAAAAAATCAATCAATTAGAATAGAAATAATGAACCTTGTTCTTCTATCGCGCCGTTCGTTAAGAAATAGATGAATAAGGCGAGAAAACAGTAAAAAAGCACAGTTTCAAAAAAACTAGATGTACGATATGTAACGATAAACCGATATCTTTTTTTGGAAAATGGCCATAACAACGGAACACCTTGACTTGAACAGTAATCGGCTAAAACATGAAACGCATAACCAAGACATAATCCAAGTGTAAAAGATGAAAAATGTTGCAATAATAAAACAGCGGTAATCGCTCCCCAGGCTAGTAATGAGTGCGTAAATCCGCGATGACCGAACGCCTTTTTTACTTGTTTTGCCACACCGAGCGAGCGACGACCAATGTATGAGTTTGGCTCATCAATATCAGGAAGCAACCCCCCGATAGCTAATCCAGCGGCATAAGCAATAGTGAAAGATACAGGAGTATACGTTGCAATTCCAGCACCGATAGCTAATGATGAAACAATATGAGTATGATAACGCATTATTTTTTCGCCTTCCTTTTTGTAAACGTTTTACACAACATTTATTATTAACATTCATGAATTTGTGATGGTTTTTTCAACAAATGTTCATCCATTGAATCAACTTTGTGAAACTATTAGCATTATACTAATATATGAACAAACTGACAAATGAAGCTGGTGAGGAAAAATGATGAAAAAAACACCTGCAGAACTAACCGTTATGAAAAGTTTAGCATTTTTAGCTGTTGTGTTTCAAAGTGCGTTATTATACATTATGAATCATCACTCTCCGCATGCTGAGGAAGCGATTATGATGGGGATGTTATTTCATTTTGTCAAATTTTCCGCTCCTGTGTTCGTGTTTTTAGTTGGATTTCATATGGCGCAACAGAAAGAAGCGATTCATTATCGACGATACGTGTCTCATAAATGGACAGAACTCATGATTCCATATATCGTATGGTCATTTGTTTATTTTATATTATTTTCTAGCCATCTGCATGCATCTGAAGTAATGAAACAACTAGTGCTCGGCGAGGCAGCACCACATTTATGGTACGTCGTAATGATTATACAATTTCATTTACTGATTTTAATCATTGTTCCATTTTTCCGTTGGCTTGATCAAAAAAAGTATTGGAAATCATTTATTATTGTTAGCTCAATTATTTACATTGGCTTCATTACGTTCATTTCTCCGATCGTTCAAAGCGAATCATATATACATTATGTAGATCGCACGTTTTTGGCTTATTTCTTTTACTTTTGTTTAGGGGGTGTGGCAGCATACACGCTACCAAGTTGGCGGAAATTTGTTATTCAGGCGATTCCACTTAACACATTTTTATTTTTATCGCTTTTTATCGTTGTTGGTTATGAGCTATTTATATCTCAAAGTATCTTTTCTATCGATTTAACAGAGATTACGTATTTAAAACCTTCGATGGTGTTATACGTTACATCAGAAATTTTCTTGTTATACGGTTTATCGATCACGATTGTACAGACAAAATCTCGATTATATACCGCGTTGCGTTTTATCGGTCGATATACGTACGGTGCATATATTGGACATGTGTTCTTCCTACATATGTTCGCACCGATGATTCCGACGACAATGTATTCCATGTTACAAGCGGTAATCTTATTCTTAATTACAACCATCGCGTCAATCGGCATTTGTTATATGGTGCACGCAACACCCCTTAGCTTGCTTTTAATCGGTCAAACCCGGGAACATCGGACACTTTCTATTCCAACGATTTCAAAACTCAAAAAAGGGATCCCAAGTTAATAGCGGGATGCCTTTTTATTTTGTTTATCCAAACATCCTCTTGTTTCAAGCATATAATAAATTGGACAAATAGAGAAAGGAGTAAGAAAATGAGCATTAGTCGAAAAATATTTTTAGGATTTTTCATCGTTTTGTTGTTCGTGATATGTATAGGAGGATTTCAAATATTTAGAATGAATGAAACAAATGAAATGTATAAACGTTTAATCAATCATCGTTTCAATGTCATTACGAAAACAGACGAAATGGTTACTATTTTTTATGAAGAAAGGAAGGATATACTTACTTATTTACTACTAAAAGACAACGACTTTTTAACGAGTTACGAAGAAAAACGAAGACTGTTTTATACAAATTATGAGCAAATAAACTCGATGTTATCAACATCAGAAAGCAAAGCGATTGTCAATCAATTACAACAACTAGAATATGAATATTTTCAACTCGTCCAGCAATTTTTACGCACAACTAACAAACTAGAACAGTCAAACGTCATTCAAAAACTACAAAAAACAGGAAGCCTCTTTTTACAAACAGCTGAACAAATGTTGCAACGACAGAAAAAACTATTAGTAACGGATCAACAGCATATTGAACATTACATGAGACAAACGTACATTATATCACTTACGAGCATCACATCCCTTGTTTTACTAGGTGGCATCGCTTCCTTTTTAGTCAGTCGTCAAATTGCCAAACCTATTCTCCTCGTATCTGATGAACTACAACGTGTGGCAAAACAAGATTTATCTTCTCCCCCTTTATTAGTTAAAACAAAAGACGAGACAAGACATATGATTGAATCAATTAATCGTATGAAAATGCATTTAAAAGAAACGATACAAACAATGAAAGAAGTATCAATCCAAGTGGCATCACAAGCAGAACAGTTTACAGCAAGCGCCGAACAAAGTACACAGTCAGCTGAAAAAGCCACGGAAATGGCCGAACAAACATATGCTGAAGCGCAAAAACAACTACACATGTTGACAGCGTCTGATCATGCATTGCATGAACTATCGATCGGAATGAATCAAATTGCTGAAAACAGCGGGGATTTACTTACATCAGCGGAGCGAGCATATGAATCTGTAAGCAAAGGGAAACACGCTATCCAGGCCGTTTCGACGCAAGCAAATGAAGTACGCGTCGCCATGTTCACAACTAAAACACTTGTCGAGTCGTTAGAAAGTCATTCGGAAACGATCGGAAAAATTACAAACGTCATTACTACAATTGCTGAACAAACAAATTTACTTGCATTAAATGCTGCAATTGAAGCGGCCAGAGCAGGAGAGCATGGAAAAGGATTTACCGTTGTCGCCGACGAAGTGCGAAAACTATCTGAGCAATCAAAAGATGCGGCAAAAGAAATTGAAATGATGCTTGAGAAAATAAAAATAGAAACGAAAAAAGTTTCCAAAGCAATGGAACAAAATACACAAAAACTTACAGACGGTACAATATACTACGAACAAACGGAACAATCATTTTACGCCATCAATGAATCTGTTGAACAAGTATTTTCAAAAATACAAACAACATCTGCAGCCATTGAACAAATGACGGCAGTTTCGAACGAACTAACACAAACAATGAAACAGCTAAAACAGCTATCACAACAAGTCATGCAGAAAAGCAAAGAGAACGCAGTAACCGCGGAAGAACAACTAGCAATGAACGAACAAATCTCTTCCGCTGCTCAATTACTAGCGAAACTCGGCGATCAGCTACGCTCAACTGTCGAATCATTTCGTATGTAGACGTGCATGCATGAGTGCACGTCTACTTCTCAAAATACTTAGCTAGTTCAACAATCATAGCCCCCATTCGTTCGTGATCGGGTGCAATGACACGTACAATCCCTTCTTCATGTAACGCTTCTTTTGTCACCTTCCCAACCGCAACAGCCACAACATCCTCTGCAAATGCTTGTTTTACTTCTTGTAAATTCCCCCACTTGTTAACAAACGAAAAGAAAAAGCGTACTTGAATCGCTGATGTAAAACAAACCGCTTGCACAGAACGAGAAATAATTTCTTCAACAAGCTGTTTCATCACATCTGATGTAGGTGGGGTATGAAGATATGGCCATACTTCTTTATACAAAGCCCCTTGTTTAACTAGAAATTGTTGTAACGATGGGATAGAATCTCCATAAAGCTGAACAACTACGTTTTTGTTTTTCCATCCCACACCTTCCAAAGCGCATATAAGACCTTGTGTCGTTCCATCATCTGCCGTTATATTCGGACTGACCCCGTATGTACGTAGCACATTCATTGTTTTATAACCACGTACCGCCACATGTGCTTGACGAATCGCTTCAAGTAACGATTCCTTCATTCCCCATTCGTCCGCTGTTTTCATGAGCGTTTCGACACCGATTCCTGTCGTGAAAATAAACCAATCATTCTTTTCATTCACAATTTGGTGAAGTTGTTGCTTTAGCTCTTCATTGAAAAATATTGTTCCTTGGGCAGGGCGTGAGATCGGAATGCCTCCTTGCTTAGCGATAAGCGAACTCATTTCCTCAATTTTACGGGAGGCACATATCACAATTTTTTTATTCGCCAATGCTTTCTCAACCATTTCTCTCATCTCCTTTTTCCCCATCATATCATATAAAAATGCAAAATAGCGCAAATTTTGTTGAAACATGACAAAAAACATCGAACAGTTACACATTCACACCATCGTTAACTTAGCTTACAATGAAAGAGACGATTCGACGGAAATATTCAAATTATTCAAACATATGTCGAAAGGAGCGGCTTCATATGCCCTCGCTAATTAAAGAGATTTTGTTAAACTTATTTTTTATTATACTAGCACAGTAGCGTTGCATAAAAAATAAAAACATTTTATGCAGAATTTTCTGAATAAAATATTTTATGATAAACGAAAAACAAGGCAGTAACCAACTAA
>NZ_LIOK01000011.1:0-72151 GCF_001418025.1 Anoxybacillus suryakundensis | reverse complement strand
TTTGATTCAACAGGCAATTGCCCAAGTATTGTCAAAGATATATGATCCCCTGTTTTCCGAACATAGCTACGGCTTTCGCCCAAATCGAAGCGCCCATGATGCAGTGAGGAAAGCACAAGGATATATCAAAGAAGGATACCGATGGGTTGTAGACATAGATTTGGAAAAGTTCTTTGACCAGGTCAACCACGACAGACTCATGAGCACATTGGCGAAAAGAATCCACGATAAACCGTTATTGAAGCTAATCCGCAAATACCTACAGTCGGGTGTCATGATTCATGGAGTGGTTTCAAGTACAGAGAAAGGGACACCACAAGGTGGACCATTAAGTCCGCTCCTTTCAAACATCGTCCTCGATGAGCTGGATAAAGAATTAGAAAAGAGAGGACATCGATTCGTTCGTTACGCAGACGACTGTAATATTTATGTGAAATCAAAAAGGGCAGGAGAACGGACAATGGCAAGCGTTCAACAATTCATTGAGCGCAAACTCCGCCTGAAAGTGAACATGAAGAAGTCGGCAGTAGCCCGTCCTTGGAAACGAAAGTTCCTTGGGTTTAGCTTCACGGATTCAAAAGAACCAAACGTTCGAATCGCAAAAGAAAGCCTAAAACGAATGAAGAAGAAAATACGAGAAATCACCTCTAGGAAAATGCCGTATCCTATGGAGTATCGGATTCAGAAATGTGGGTAGCGTGCCTGTCACCCGTCGAAGTTTGTCGAAGATTGATAGAGACAGAGAGTCATATGGCTCTCTGTTTCTTTTTCTGCATTTTTGTTGATGTGCTGTGGCATTTTTTGTAGTAGTGGTTGTTGAAATTGCGAGAGTGATAGAAAAATGTTACAATCTCTGTAGCAGCTACATAAGCAGGGTGGGCGGTTGACCACTTCCCCGATGGAGGGAGGTGGGAGTATGACGGCGTATGAAGCATTAAGTCTTATTGCGCAATTCAGCTTAGTGTTCATCGGAATGCTAACATTGACTGTTACCATCGTCGTCTATATAAACAAAAAGAAATAACCGCTCTCCCGCGACCAACGGATGAAGACGGTTACTTCTTTTTGGTAATCTCTAATTCGGTTCGGTCAGCCGCTCTTCTTGCGGCATGTAGTTGCTTGCTGAGCGTTTGCGGCGCTCAGCTTTTTTAGTTTATGAAATATCTGCTTATATTATACAAATGATATCGCTGGTTTGGCAAGTGCGTGCCAGTCACCCGTCGAGAGAGTATCAAAAAATTTTTCTTTTGATGCAGGATTTTCGCTGTTTTTGTCGAAGGGATATGTAAGAAAATTCATGTGAGGTGAAAAGTGTGGGTCGGGCAAGGCGGATATGGGTGCCGCATTTGTTTTACCACATTGTGTGCCGTGGGAATCGGCGTGATCCGTTGTTTAAAGAAGCGAATGGTTTCCGCGCGTTTTTGTATATCCTCGAACAGCTTCACGAAAACATTCCGTTTGAACTCGCTTCGTATTGCCTTATGACGAACCATTTTCATCTTCAACTTCGCTCACAACAACAATCCATTTCCAAAGTCATGGCACTGGTTAACAAACGATACGCTAACTATTACAATACACGTTACGGATTAATCGGTCATGTGTTTGAAAAGCGTTATTTCAGTAAAATCATTGACGATGACGCGGGGATGTTAGAAGTTAGCCGCTATATTCATCTTAGCCCTATCGAGGCGCGTATGGTGCATCTCCCTGAACATTATCGCTGGAGTAGTTTCCATTTTTATCATCAATCTCCCTCATTGCCTCCGTTTATGAACATGGATGTACTCCTTCGATATTTTACTGGAACAATGAATGAAAAAAAGAAAGCATATATCTGTCTTCCGTTGTCGATCCACCTCAAAAAACTCATCGCGATTTTCAACATATCATCGGGCATGACTACGCCAAGTATGCACTTGAAGTTGCCGCTGCAGGAGAACATAACGTGTTGATGATTGGATCACCAGGGTGTGGAAAAAGCCTGTTAGCCGAAACATTTCCAACGATTTTACCGCGCCTTTCCGATGAAGCGCAGTTGGAAGTGCTTAGTTTATACCAACTCGCAGGAGAAACGAAAAATGATTCTTCTCCACCGTTGTCGCCGAGTGGAAGCCGCACGCTTTAAGCAATACGAGCGGTATGGGGAGGAAATCACCAACGGTCGTGTGCCCATTGACGTGCTGCTTGCGAAAAGCCCATTGACGAAAGGACAGCAACAACTGCTTCAACATTGGGCGACTATAAATGACTGGAGCAACCGTGTCCAAACAAAAATTATTCGCCTCGCTCGCACCATTGCCGATTTAACAGAAGCGGAACACATCACCGATGAAGCATTATGGAAGGCGATGGCGTTTCGGAGAATAAAAGAAGGACGGCAAGAAAGGAATATGAAGGGATGGTGTTGATCAAGGTTGGCTGGCTATGTTTATTTCATGAAAAAGTTATAGTAAAATAAAGGGAAAGGAAGTGTAATGATGGGCGAGCAAATGGATATTGCATATAATAACTATGACATCATATTTCGTAACATGACTGCTCAATTTAAAGAAAAAGTTCTTGATTTTTATGGTATTCAGACCGCTCCGATTGTTCGAGTAGAAGCAACAGATTTACCAACGATTGCGGTTAATGATCGAAGAATGGATTTTCTATTTTTGCTTGCAGATGGCACGTATTTGCATCTTGAGTTTCAAACGACGTTTAATGAAGAAGATTTGGATCGATTTCTTCAATATGATGTAAGTGCGTATGAAAGGTATAAAAAGCCGATTAAGACAGTAGTTATTTATGGAGCCGATGTGGAAAAAGTGTTAGAGCAAAAAAGCTACGGTTCTGTTCAATATGAGGCTCAAGCGGTGCTGATGAAAAAATATAATGGCGATGCCATAATTCAACATTTGTGGACGAAAGTCGAGAATGGGGAAGAGCTTACGGATTTAGATGAGCTGCATCTCATTTTTCTTCCATTAATGCGAAGTTCCGTCAATCGTTCCGAACGAGCAATTGAAACAGTAGAAATAGCGAAACGGATCAAAAATGAGGAAAAACAAGTACGTTTATTGGCAACAATTATTGCGGTTTCCGACAAGTTTATTGATAAGGAGTATGTAGAAAAACTAATGGAGGTGTTAAGTATGGCGAGAGTAATTCGAATGGCGGAAGAAAGGGCAAGAATCAATGAAAGCCAGCAGGCAATAAAAAAATATTTAAGCGCAAGATTGGGGTTGGAAAGTAAACCGATGCAACATAAAGTAGACCTTATTACCGATTTGTATTTGTTGCATCATTTGCTAGACGATTTGTATCGAGCGGAGAAGAAAGAAGAAATGGATCATTTAATTGATATTGTATTAGAAAAACAAAAGTATATGGGATAGGGCAGCGTGCCTGTCACGCCCCGAAGATTGTCGAAGGTTGATAGAAACAGGGAGTCATTGAGTGGCTCTCTGTTTCTTTTTTTATCCGCATCAACGAGCATTTGGTTACGTGCCTGTGTACTGTCAGCTGTCGAAGAAAATTTTTTGAACATGCAGGAGTTTCGCTATTTTTGTCGAAGAAATGTGTGGAAATTCTTCAACAGGGGTGAAAGGTGTGGGACGAGCAAGGCGGATATGGGTGCCGCATTTGTTTTACCATATCGTTTGTCGTGGGAATCGGCGTGATCCGTTGTTTAAAGAAACAAATGATTTCCTTGCTTTTTTGCATATCCTCGAACAGCTTCATGACAAAATTCCGTTTGAAATTGCTTCGTATTGCCTCATGACGAATCATTTTCATCTTCAACTTCGCTCGCAACAGGAATCCATTTCTAAAGTGATGGCACTGATTAACAAACGATACGCCAATTATTATAATACTCGTTACGGATTAACCGGTCATGTGTTTGAAAAGCGTTACTTCAGTAAAATCATTGACGATGACGCGGGGATGTTAGAAGTCAGTCGCTATATTCATCTCAACCCTGTCGAGGCGCGTATGGTGCATCTTCCCGAACATTATCGCTGGAGCAGTTTTCAGTTTTATTACCAGACTACCTCCCTTCCTTCATTTATGAACATCGACGCACTTCTTCAATATTTCTCAGGAACCATTGTCGAGAAAAAGAAAAAATATATACAGTTTGTGAAGGCAGATGTTGTGCCAAACGACGTAATCAAGGAGGAATAACATGAAAGTTTGTAGCATCGGTTTGCGTGGGATGGAAGGGTATCGTGTGCAAGTGGAAGTGAAAGAACTGCCGGGAATGCCTTCCGTAGTCATTGTTGGATTGCCGGATACGTCCGTGAAAGAAGCAAAGGAGCGTGTCATTGCAGCGTTGCATGCGTTTGGATGTGATATTATGAATCAAAAACTTGTCATCCATTTGTCGCCGCCCGAGCGAAAAAAACAAAGCCCGACGTTTGATTTAGCAATGGCGATTGGCATTTTACAAGTCAAAGGAAAACTCGAACAACCAATTCCGTCACATATCGCATTTTTAGGCTCATTGTCATTAGACGGAACGATTCAGCCAGTGGATGGCATGTTGCCAGCTATTTTAGCTGCCAAAAAACTCGGCTTTCAACAAGTATATGTCCCATATGACCCCACATTTCCCTTCCAGTACCTGCAGCATATCGACTGTGTTTTTGTTCAAACATTAGATCAAGTGGTGCAATGTTTACAAGGGCAACAAGTGTTATTTTCGATGAATCATCTACTTTCAGCTGTCGATCCACCCCAAAAAACTCATCGTGATTTTGAACATATCATCGGACATGAAGACGCCAAATATGCACTTGAAGTTGCCGCAGCAGGAGAGCATAACGTGTTAATGATTGGACCGCCGGGGTGTGGGAAAAGTTTATTAGCTGAAACGTTTCCGACGATTTTGCCGCGCCTTTCCCATGAGGCACAGCTGGAGGTGCTTAGTTTGTATCAATTAGCTGGAGAAACAAAAAAAGACTCCTCCCCACCGTTTCGTCATCCGCATCATTCAGCATCTTCTGTAGCATTAATTGGTGGAGGAACGCAGCCGAAGCCCGGAGAAGTTTCGCTTGCTCATCGTGGGGTATTATTTCTTGATGAAATGGCAGAGTTTACGAAAAAGACGCTCGACATGCTTCGCCAGCCGTTAGAAACATGCAACGTCACGATTAGCCGCGTTTCGTCGACAGTGACGTATCCAGCACATTTTATTTTGATCGGGGCGATGAACCCATGCCCATGCGGCTATTTCGGTTCGAAAAAGCGCTATTGCATATGCAGTCCGAAACAAATCCACGCCTATCGCCAGCGCATTTCAGGGCCGATTTATGACCGCATCGATATATTGTTATCGTTACAAGCAGTGGATTTGACGCAAAAACACCAACAGCTAGAGCGTTCGGAAACAATTCGTCGCCGCGTGGAAGCCGCACGCTTTAAGCAGTATGAACGGTATGGCGAAGAAATAACAAACGGTCGAGTGCCAATTGGCGTGCTGCTTGCGAAAAGTCCATTGACGAAAAGGCAACAGCAATTGCTTCAACATTGGGCGGCTACGAACGACTGGAGCAACCGCGTCCAAACAAAAATCATTCGCCTCGCTCGCACCATTGCCGACTTAGCAGAAGCGGAAGACATCACAGATGAAGCATTATGGAAAGCGATGGCGTTTCGGAGGATAAAAGAAGGACGTCAAGAAAGGAATATGGGATGTTGAGCGGGCAAACGGATATTGCACATGATAACTATGATATCATATTCCATAATATGACTGCTCAATTTAAAGAAAAGGTTTTGGATTTCTATGGGATTCGGACTGCTCCGATTGTTCAGGTAGAAGCACCAGATTTGCCGACTATTGCGGTTAATGATCGAAGAATGGACTTTCTATTAATGCGAAGTTCCGTCAATCGTTCTGAACGAGCGATTGAAACAGTAGAAATAGCGAAACGGATCAAAAATGGGGAAAAACAAGTACGTTTATTGGCAACGATTATTGCGGTTTCCGACAAGTTTATTGATAAGGAGTATGTAGAAAAACTAATGGAGAGTATGGCGAGAGTGATCCGAATGGCGGAGGAAAGAGCAAGACTCAATGAAAGCCAGCAGACAATAAAAAAATATTTAAGTGCAAGATTAGGGTTGGAAAGTTGGGCTAGATGCCTGTCACGCCCTAGTGAGTTGTGTTAGCTCTCTGTTTTTCTGTTGTCCAAGCAAGATTTTCTCTTATTTGTCGAAAAGGTATGTGACATTCAGAAAGTGAGGTACATATATGGTGGTTGATCATGATCGGTTGTTTAAAGAGCTGATTACGACGTTTTTTGAAGAGTTTCTTCTCCTCTTTTTCCCACATGTGCATGAGCATATCGACTTTTACCATGTGTCGTTTTTGTCGGAGGAATTGTTTACGGATGTGACGGCAGGGGAGAAGTATCGCGTCGATGTGCTGGTTGAGACGAAGTTGAAAGGGGAGGATAGCCTGATTATCGTTCATATCGAGAACCAAAGCTATGTGCAACCATCGTTTCCCGAACGGATGTTTATTTACTTTAGCCGATTGTTTGAAAAATACCGAAAGCAGATGTTGCCGATTGCCTTATTTAGCTACGATTCTCTTCGCAATGAACCTTCATCGTTTACACTACAATTTCCGTTTTTTGATGTGCTTCAGTTTCAATTTTTGGTGGTTGAATTGCGCAAGCAAAACTGGCGTGACTATATTCGTCATGACAACCCAATCGCCGCTGCGCTGTTAAGCAAAATGGGGTATACTGAAAGTGAACGAGTAGAACTGAAAAAGCAGTTTTTACGCATGATTGTACGGATGGAATTAGACGAAGCGAAGCAGCGGTTGTTAATCGGCTTTTTTGAAACATATGTAAAGCTGTCTGAGGAGGAAGAACTGCAATTACGAAATGAGGTGAATGAAATGGAAACGAAAGAAAAACAACAAGTGTTGGAATTAATGATTTCGTATGAGAAAAAAGAGAAACGAAAGATCGCGAAAAAAATGCTAGCGAAAGGGTACGATGTACAAACAATCTACGAATTAACCGAACTTCCGATGGAGGAAATTGAGAAATTGAAGGAGAAGCACTGGTAGCGTGCCTGCCCCCCAAAAAAGAAGTAACCGCTCTCCCACGACCAACGGATGAAGACGGTTACTTCTTTTTGGTAATCTCTAATTCGGTTCGGTCAGCTGCTGGCAAGAGGGATGAGTGTCTCTCGTTATCACGTCCAAATAGGATGTTGATATGGAGTAGTGGAATGTGAAGCAGGTTTACGATCATGGCGAATGAGAGTATTATAAACACACAAAAAATTCAAAAATTTTTATTGAAATTTCTTCTTTTTTTATGTACGATACTTAGTAAGTGGGATCGTTTGTTACCCCCTTACTGTACCCCTTTGTGCAAACGGTTTCACTTATTGAACAATGTAAAGAAGGAGGAAAAGATCGTGGGGAGAAGATGGAGAAAGTATTTTGTTTATTTCTCAATCTTTTTGCTTCTTGCACAGTTGTTTTCATTTAGTGCAATCGTTCGCGCTGATGAAAACGTGCAAAGCCCTGTTGTAAACGGAAACGATGTGACATTCCGTTATGTAGGTACAGGGGAAGAACAGTCTGTGTTATTAGCTGGATCGTTTAACGATTGGCAAACAGATGGAGACAAAAAGATTGCATTAACAAAAGAAAACGACCGCGTTTGGTCTGTAACGAAAACGCTTCCAAACGGAACGTATATGTACAAATTTGTTGTTGATGGAAGATGGATAACGGATCCGTTAAATGCAAATCAAGCTGATGACGGATACGGTGGAAAGAATAGTGTTGTTGTTGTCGGTCAACCAGTTCAACAACACCGGACTGTGACGCTTGTTGGGAACTTGCAGGATGAGTTAGGACATACAGGTGAGTGGGATCCGAAAGCGACTGCTACGACCATGGTGCATGAAGGCGATGGATTGTACACATTCACAGGAACACTTCCTGCAGGCACGTATGAATACAAAATTGCCATAAACGGTAGTTGGGATGAAAACTACGGGGCTGGTGGACGTAGTGGAGACAATATTTCACTTACGTTACAACAAGAAACGGAAGTAACGTTTTATTACCATGATCGTACACATGCGATTGCTGATTCGACATGGTATACACCTATTCCAAAAGAAAAACAGCCGCGGTTAGTCGGCACGATTTTACCTGCGATCGGCTATGAAAAAGAAGTCGATGGTTGGACGCCAGAAACATCCACAGCATTTTTTACAGACGATAATTTCGACTCCATTTACACGTTCTCAGCACGTGTACCAAAAGGAACGTATGAATATAAAGTAGTGTTAGGGAATAACTGGAGTGAGAACTATCCACAAGAAAATGCGAAGTTAAACGTACTCGAAGAAACGATGGTAACATTTTTCTTCGATGCGAAAACCAAATCGGTATATACCGACTACAGCCCAACGGGTTCAGATGGAGCTATACAAAAAGAACGGTTAAAACATAACACGTGGGATCCTTTATATCGCCAACCGTTTGGTGCAGTGAAAGCAGGAGAAAGTGTCACCCTCCGGTTAGCTGCGAAAAAGGGTGATTTGACAAAGGCGAACGTATATGTAAAAAATACAACGACAGGGACAGCGAAGTTATATACAATGAGTAAAGTCGGTGTCATTGGTGACGATGAATATTGGGAAGCAACGTTTACACCAGATGACAAAGGATTGTACGGCTATAAGTTCATCGCGATGGACGGTGCAGCTAAAGCAGAATATGGTGAAGATACGCAAGAAGGTCAATGGGGACGAGCGGTCGATAAAAATGCAGAATTGTTCCAGCTGACCGTGTATGATCCAAACTATAAAACGCCTGATTGGATGAAACATGCGGTTGTATATCAAATTTTCCCTGATCGTTTCTTTAACGGAAATCCAGACAATGACCACGCAAAAACGAACGCGCGTGGGGATGAACCAATCGAACATCGTGAGTGGTCGCAACTTCCTGACAATCCGCGTATGAAAGGCACTCCAGGATATGATGGGGATGGCATTTGGTCAAACGACTTTTTCGGTGGCGATATTGTCGGGGTTGAGCAAAAACTTGATTACTTGCAATCGCTTGGTGTGAACACGATATATTTAAATCCAATCGCACATGCACCGTCAAATCATAAATATGATGCGCATGATTATAAAGAAATCGACCCGATGTTTGGCACGCCTCAAGAATTTCAGTCATTTGTGCAAGCGATTGCATCTCGTGGCATGCACTTAATTTTAGACGGTGTATTCAATCACGTATCAGACGATTCTATTTATTTTGACCGATATGGAAAATATCCAACAGTCGGAGCTTATGAATATTGGTCGGCTGTGTACGATTTAATGAATGAAAAAGGATTATCAGAAGAACAAGCTCGTGCTCAAGTTGAACAAAAGTTCAAAGACGAAAGGCAACAATTTAGTCCGTACGGATTCCATTTATGGTTTAACATTGAAAATGAAAAAGTAAACGGTGTGTATAAGTATCAATCATGGTGGGGATTTGATAGTTTACCAGAATTCAAATCAATTTCTGGGAATAAAGTGCCATACGCCAGTGAGTTAAATAACGAGCAGCTTGCTAACTATATTTTCTATGAAAACGACTCGGTCGCAAAAAGTTGGATTACGCGTGGGGCTTCAGGCTGGCGTTTAGATGTTGCCAATGAAGTAGATACAGAGTTTTGGCGTGAGTTTCGTAAAGAGTTGTTGCAAGGTGACTATGATCGTGGTCCAACGCTTAAAAATGGGGAGCAGCCGTTAATTCTCGGTGAAATTTGGGATGATGCGTCAAAATACTTCCTTGGCGATCAATACGATTCAGTGATGAACTACCGTTTCCGTGGAGCTGTGTTAGACTTTTTACGAAACGGGAAAGCGGAAGATATCGATGCCCGATTAACAGCCATTCGTGAAGATTATCCGAAAGAAGCATTTTATGCGCTCATGAACTTAATTGGTTCACATGATACAGCGCGTGCTGTTTTCTTACTTGGAAATGGAACGGATTCGTATGAACGTGCAGAGCTTGACCCGAATTATAATGAAGAGCTTGGCAAAAAACGATTGAAACTCGCTGCCATTTTACAAATGGGTTATCCAGGAGCACCGACAATTTATTACGGTGACGAAGCGGGAGTAACGGGATCAAAAGACCCAGATGATCGCCGTACGTATCCGTGGGGAAGTGAAGATGAGCAATTAATTGCACATTATCAAAAAGTAGGAGCAATTCGCACAACACATCAAGATGTACTAGCAAAAGGTACAATTGAGACGATATATGCGAAAGGAGACGTATACGTCTTTGCGCGTCAATATGAAAAAGATGTCGCATTGATTGCAATTAACCGTAGCAATAGCGCGCAAACGGTTGAATTGGATGTCGCTTCACTTATTCCAAACAAAACGACGCTCGCAGATGCATTGCATCATTCGTATGACGTGACAGTAACAAATGGAAAAGTAACGTTACAAGTTCCAGCGATGGACGGTCGCATGTTATTTGGAAAAGTAACTGTCGATCTACCGAATGAAGTAACGAGCGTTCAAGCGACGCCGGGCGTTGGTCAAGTGACATTAACGTGGGAAGGCGATGCTTCAGCGTATCGCATTTATCAATCTACATTAAAAGGTGCAGGATATACACTTGTGAAAGAAACGAATGAAAAGACGGTTGTGATTAATGAGTTGAAAAACGGTACAGCATATTATTTTGCGATTACAGCATTAGATGGAAACGGAAATGAATCGGCAAAGGTAGAAACAAATCGTGTTGTACCACATTATCCGTTAACAGAAGATAACATTGAATTACTTTCTGAAGTACATGATGGAGTACTGAATTTAGCTGCTCCAATTGTTATTGAAGCAAGTGCGTACATTAATGATGTAACAAAACATGGATTAGCTGACGGTTTACAAGCTGTTTTGCAGGTAAAGAGACCAAATAGCGACAAATGGGAAAGTGTACAAGCAACATATGATCGTCAAGGTCATGAAGCAAACGTATTCCGTGCGACGTTTATTCCATTACAAGCTGGAACGTATACGTATCGTTACGGTTTTACGACAAACCTTGGCGACGATTGGGTGTATACAAGTGAACGAACATTTACGCTCACAGCAAACACTGAAGATACACAAGCACCTGCAAAAGACATTCAACTTGTGCAACCAGAAGTTGAATCTGGTCAAGTGAATTTAACATGGTCGTTTGTTGACCGTGATAATCATGATGCCTATATGCTTGTCATTGAGCGTGATGGTCAAATCGTTCATACAACAACGGATATCGGCACATCATTTACGGATTATGATGTAGAGAACGGAAAAACATATACGTATGTCGTAAAGTTGTATGACCGTGCTGGAAACTTTGTCGCATCAAATGACGTCCAAATTACACCAAACATCGTGATGGTTCAAGTAACGTTTAAAGTGAAAGCACCAAGCTATACGCCGTTAGATACGCGCATTACGATTCCAAATAGTATCAATGGTTGGAATACAGGTGCATGGGAAATGACGCGCGGTGGGGCGGTCACACCTGATTGGGAGTTTACGACAGAACTTCAAGAGGGAGAAACAATTATTTACAAATACGTAAAAGGTAGCTCATGGGATCAAGAAGGGCTAGCTGATCATACGCGTGACGATCAAACAGATGATGACGTCAGCTATTACGGATATGGTGCGATTGGTACAGATTTAAAAGTCACTGTGCACAATCAAGGCAATAACAAAATGGTCATTCAAGATTACATTTTACGTTGGATTGATATGCCTGTTGTTGTTGAAGATGTTACTAAAGAAGGTGAGCGTGTCACTATAAAAGGAAATGCGATTAAAGATGGTGTGCTAACGATTAATAAAGAACGTGTAACAATTAAAGACGACATGTCATTTACGTACACGTTCACACCAACAACAAATCAAAAAGAAGTAGCCATTCACGTTGAGCCGTCTGAAAGAAGCAAATCGGAAATTTTCAAAAATGACGGTGGTGCTATTGCGAAAAACACAAAAAATTATGTATTACATCTCGACACAAAACAATTACGTGAAGGAGTATTACAAGAAGAAACCACACCAGGCAGTGGTACAACACCAGGCAGTGGTACAACACCAGGCAGTGGCACAACACCGGGCAGCGGCACAACACCAGGCAGTGGCACAACACCAGGCAGCGGTACAACACCGGGCAGCGGTACAACACCGGGCAGCGGTACAACACCAGGCAGTGGCACAACACCGGGTAGCGGTACAACGCCGGGTAGCGGTACAACACCAGTGACGGGTGAGAATGGCACGGTTGTTTTACAACCGAAAGTAGAAGCGAAAGAAAAAGATGGTAAAGTAGTGGAAAAAGTTGCTGCTGTTTCTTCGAACGATATTGCAACAATTGTCAATGAACTTTCAAATGAAAAGAAACAAGTTGTCATTTCAACAGGTTCGCTCGTTAAAGATGTAGCAACAAGAGTAGACGTACCTGCGACGTTGTTTGTTCAAGTAGCCAATAAACAATCCGATGCGACAATTGTTAGTGCGAGTGAACAAGCTGTGTATAAATTGCCGGCAAAAGAAGTGAAGCAAGCAGTAGATCAAGTGGCTAAGCAGCTTGGAGCAACGGTAGATCAAGTGAGCATTTCCATCGAAATGAAAGTAAAAGACGCTCCACAGTTACGTGTGAAAGCGTTATCTGATGCGATCGAGTTTCACGTGGTGGCGAAGGCCAATGGAAAAGAACAAGCTATTGATCGCTTTACTCAATATGTTGAACGCGAAATTGTATTCAAGCAGTCGGTTAACGCAAGTCGTTCCATTGTCGTGCGTGTAAATCGTGATGGCTCTCTCACTCCAGTACCGACAACATTTGTCGGCAACAAGGCAGTTGTAAAATCGTTGACGAACTCGACTTATGTTGTCATTGAAGGTGCACATACATTAAACGACATTGGTCGACATTGGGCAAAAGGATATATCGAAACGTTGGCAGCTAAACAGCTTGTGAAAGGTATGACGGAAACAGCATACCGACCAAATGAACATATGACACGTGCGCAATTTGCGGTCTTGCTTGTACGCGCATTAGCATTGCCAAATGAAGCATACGATGGTCGATTTGTCGATGTGAGAGGAACAGAATGGTTTAACAAAAATGGGGAATTAGCTACAGCAATGAAGTTTGGCATTATTCAAGGAAAAACAGCAAATACGTTTGCGCCGAATGAACCGATTACTCGCGCCCAAGCAACTGTCATGATCGAGCGAGCATTGAACCTGTCGTTGATTGGTTATGATCAAGCAACGAAAGACAAAACGAAAAAAGTGACAGACTTCCGTGATGCAAAACAACTACCAGCATGGGCGAAAGAAGCGATTGAAGTTGTATATCAAGCAGGAATTATGCAAGGAAGAGATAACGGAACATTTGATCCTGCGAGCTATATGACACGTGCGGAAATGGCAAAAGTATTGGCGGAGTTTTTAGGAAAAGTAAAATTGATGTAGATGTAAATGTAAGGAAGGCTTCCGTATAGGAGGCCTTCTGTTTTTGTCGGAAATTGTCGAATTTTTGATAAGGAAATAGAAAAACAAGAATATTATAATATTTTATGTATTTTATAGTTTTATAAGTTTATTTTTCCAAAAAGAAAGGAGAGGAAAAAGTGAAGTGGAAAAAGCCTTTTAGTGTCATGACGACAACGGTGTTCATGGCGAGTATGTTCGCTGGAAGTGCTTGGGCAAATGAATCGTCCCATTCATCAACATCGGTTGTCTCTTCTTCTAGTAAATTGCAACGAGAAATTGTGCAAAAAAAGCTAGAAAAGCAATTGAAAAAGCTTCCCCAAAAAGTAGAGTGGAAGGAAACAGACCATGTACGTGTTGTTGTTGAGGTGGAAGGAAAAACGCCACTTCAATATGCAACAGAGCAAGGCAAGCTGTATAAAGATCTATCAGAACAAACGCGAGAGCAACTTGAAAAACAAGCAGAACAAAAGCAAAAAGAAGCATTGCAACAAATCCAACAATCAGGCGTTGATGTCGATGTCGAACAATCGTTTACAACGGTTGTAAACGGATTTAGTACAGAAGTGCAATATGGTGATATTGAAAAAATTCAAAGTTTGCCATCGGTCAAAGCTGTTCATCTTGTCAACGCATATGAGCGACCGCAACCGATGCCCAATATGAAAACAAGTCATCAGTTTATTCAGTCACAAGCAACGTGGGCAGACGCACACCTACGTGGCGAAGGTACTGTCATTGCGATTATTGACACAGGTATTGATCCATCCCATCAAGATATGAAATTAAGTGAAACAACGGAAGAAGCGTTAACAAAAGATGAAGTTGAACAAATTGCTAGTGAACATCACCTCCCAGGAAAATACTTCACAGAAAAAGTACCGTACGGATACAACTACTTCGATAAAACAGATGAAATTCGCGATCTCGGTCCAGCAGCTTCTATGCACGGTATGCACGTAGCTGGCACAGCTGCGGCAAACGGTCAAATTTCCGGTGTCGCTCCAGAAGCGCAAGTGCTAGCAATGAAAGTGTTTAGTAACGATCCGATGTATACATATACATATGACGATGTATATGTAGCAGCAATTGATGATGCGATTAAATTAGGTGCAGACGTTATTAACATGAGTTTAGGAAGTGCAGCTGAGTTTTATAATGAGCAAGATATGGCAAGTGAAGCGATTACACGTGCAACAGAAAACGGTATTGTTGTATCAGTATCAGCAGGCAACTCAGGTCATTTCGCTTATGGATTTAGCAATCCACTCGCTGAAAACCCTGATATCGGAACCGTTGGTGCTCCGGGGTTAGCAGCAAATGCCCTTCAAGTTGCTGCTACAGGCAATGAGAGATATTTATACGAGACGTTCGTGAATGTTGGAGATAATCGATTCGTAGGTTACGGGGCAGATAACTGGGTGGAAGTATTTGGGGATGATCCAGTTGAGTTAGTTTCCCTTGGCGGTGCGTATGGTTTTGCAGAAGATTATGAAGGAATGGATGTAAAAGGAAAAGTTGTTCTTGTTAAACGTGGTGCAATTTCTTTCTATGAAAAAACAATGAATGCGAAGAAAGCAGGAGCTATTGGAATTATTGTTTACAATAATGGCAACCCGAACTTTTACAAAGACCAAGGTGGATGGGATCTCATTCCATTTATGAAGATCGAAACAGAAGATGGGCAAGCATTAGAGCAGCTGATTGCTCATGCTGATGGTTCGCTTCAGGTCAATTTTGTAATCAAAGATCAAACAGAAGATCCAGAAATGGGACGGATGACAGACTTTACGTCATGGGGAACGACGCCAAGTTTACAGTTGAAGCCTGAAATTTCTGCGCCAGGTGGAAACATTTATTCAACGCTTCAAAATAATAAATATGGATATATGAGTGGAACATCGATGGCAGCGCCACATGTGGCAGGTGGTGCAGCGCTTGTCATGCAACATCTAAAAGAAAAATTTCCGAATATGGGAACAAAAGAGCGAGCAAAATTAGCTAAAATTTTACTAATGAACACGGCAAATATTATTACAGATCAACAAGGTTACCCATTCTCGCCACGACGTCAGGGTGCTGGAATGATGCAAACGTATGCAGCAGTCACGACGCCAGTATACGTCGTCAATACATCAACGGGTGAAGCGAAAGTTGAACTTGGTGATTTTACTGAAAAGTCGATTAAAATGACGTTTACGGCGTACAACATGTCAGATGAAGAAGTCACATACGACGTGAAGGCGAATGTGTTAACGGATCTTGTGAATGGAAAATATAATGCTTTAGCTGCACGCCATATAGAAGGTGCGGTCATTACAAAAGAATACGATCGCATTACAGTGCCAGCGAACGATCAAAAACGATTTTCTATCAAAATTGATTTATCAAATGCGAAAATACCAACAACTGATGGGGCGAAAGATCTTCATGAAAACATTTTCGTCGAAGGCTTCGTGCAGTTGAAAAACGAAAATAATCCAGACTTAACGATTCCATATGTCGGTTTTTACGGTCATTGGGATGAGCCAAATATTTTTGATGGTATTGCAGATCTAGGCGAGTCATCGTTTTACGGATGGTCAACGATGATGGATGAAACGACATCATTTTTAATGCCAAATGAAGAAGGCAAGTACGCATTTTCACCAAACGGCGATGGATTTATGGATTACATTCAGCCACTGCCAACATTTTTACGCAATGCAAAAGAAGTGCAATACAACATTTTAAAAGATGGGAAACAACTTCGCCGTATTAAATCTGAAAACAACGTACGGAAAAATTTCTTTGATGCAGGTTATGAACCACCATTCTCTTATATGGACGGTCGCCTATGGGATGGAACAGTGAAATTTCATGTTGTTCCAGATGGGGAATATGCATATGAGTTAAAAGCAGTTATTGATTATCCAAATGCGCGCTGGCAGTCAAAGAAAATACCGGTCATTGTGGATACTTTAGCACCGACTTTATCAGTTGATTATGATGAAGAAACAAATACCATTTCATGGGAAGCTATTGAAACTGGTGCGGGCATCGCCGGCTACGATGTGTTTGTCAACGGCGATTCGATTACAGGTGAAACATTGTTATCAAAAGAAGAAACAAGTGTAGAGCTTCCACAAGTGTACACGAACGCAGAGGTAACTGTAGCTGCGGTTGACTATGCTGGAAATGTTAGTTTTGCTTCAAAGGTTATAGCAGATGAAGAAGCGCCAGTTATTTCGCTATTCTCACCGGAGCCACTTAGTGCATATGGATCAAAAGATGTACACGTATTTGGATCTATTAGTGACGTATCAAACGTTCAAGTTACTGTGAATGGAAAGAAAGTGAAAGTAAGTAACGACCCGATGATCGGAAAATATTTCTCTACGGTTGTGTCATTTGAAAGTGATGGTGTGAAAGACATTCAAGTAACAGCAACCGATGAAAAAGGTCAATCGATTACAATTAATCGCACAGTTTTTGTTGATTCCACACCAGGAGAAATTGAATTTGTAGAGCGTGTGCCGAAGTATGTGACTCATGATGTGGACAAGTTTAAATTGCAAGTGAAATTAAAGGATAATTATCGTCATATGCAATTTTATGTCGATGATGACTTTGCCTATGGGGTAAATTTTGAAAGCCCATTTGTCATGAAAGATTATGAACATACGTATACGCAAGAGCTACAGCTAGAAGACGGGCTCAATACATTCGTGCTCACATTAAAAGATCTCGGTGGTCATGTGACACAAAAAGTTGTATCGATTTATCGTCTAGCAGAAGGAGAACAACCACCGAAAGTAGAGATTACAGACACATATGTACAACCAAACCAATTTGTTAGCACAAACCGTCCAGCATGGCTAAGTGCGTATGCAAACGAAGAAGTAACATGGAAAGTAAAAGTGAAAGATCCACTCGGAAAAGAAGAACAACTTCCAGAACAAGTAGGACAACAGTACTCTTACTCTTATCAAGTTGCACAAGATGCGATGAACGGAACATATACTGTGACGTTTGAAGCGTACGATGCAGAAGGTAAGCTCGTTGATTCGGAAGTCAATACGTTCGTTGTGTACAACTACGAAACGCTAATTGAATCGGTAAAAGTATTAAATGAAAACGGTGAAGAACAAACATCGTTTAATCAATCTGGTTCTGCTTATGTCATGGCGCGCGTTCAAAACTTAGAATATGCACCAGTCAAGCCGCTCGTCATTTTACAAGTGCTTGATGCAAATCGCCGAGTTGTTGGACGTGCTTTCTTGACAATCGATCAACTTGATCCACAACGAACAAATGGTCTCGGTATGCAATTGCCGCTTTCATCTCTTGCCAAAGGGACATATACAGTAGAAGCGTTCGTTTGGTCAGGATGGGATCAAAAAGCAATGGCTGAAGCGAACAAAGATCGAGTTCAATTTCGAGTGGAATAAGGAGGGGGGCTCCCCCTCCCCACTAAAATAAGGAGGAATGTCGCAGTGAGGAAAGCGTTATATACGCTATTAGCAGTCTTACTTATTTTCTCGTCCTTTGCCCCTTCTATTGCGGTATATGCGCAAGAGGAGAAGAAAACGATTCAAATTGAACTGCCCGAAGGATATAAAGCAGTATGGGAGGCAGATGGTTGGTTAGTCGGTTATAAAGAAGGAGATACTTATTATTCTTCTTGGGAATGGCTGAATGGCGAGCGAGATCAGGCGAATTTAGTTATTCCTGTTGACAAACTAAAACCAGGTTTAACGTATGAACTAAGTTTCTCTATCGATATGAAAAATGAACAAAATGAATATGCCGTATATGCAGATACAAGAAAATTGACATATGAACAACTAAAGGCACTAATCAATGGAGAAACGTTATCTTTGCCAACTGACCTCGTACCAGTTCAGGTGACGGGAGAAGACACCCCGATCACTAAAGAGGCTTCGGCTGAGTATTACTTATCAACAACATATGGGGATTTTACAGTTTATGCATATGACGCTAAAAGAAAAGTATTCGTTCGTCCACAAAAGATGACTGTGAGTTATCGGGGATTTGATAATGAAAATAATGGTTATGTTGTATACAAACAATTTGAAGTAAATGAAGAACACCGGGTATTGTCATTTGAGGATGCGTTTCATAATGTTTCAAAAATTGAAATAGATAGTGATAAAAAATTAACGTCGTTTGTGTTTATGCGTGAAAAACAATATAGCGCTGCGCACGTTCATTTGAATGAAGGAAATATTTCTAATGTGTATGTTACATCTAATAAGTATAGATATGCTGTTTTCAGTATGGTTGATGATGGAGGATACACATATAACCTATCACCTATCAATCTTGACTTTACAACACCTCGTACACTATCGGTTGCCGGTCAACCTGCAATAGAAAGCACAGATGTATCTTACTGGAAAGATAGTTTGAATGGTACGTCTATTTCTTTGAACACCGATTTGCGTCAAGGGGACTTTAAGTTAAGGAAAATTCAAAAGAAAACTGATGGCGTGTATAAGAATATTGAGCCATCTATTCGTGTTGTCAATGAACAAGGGCAGGAAATCGAATTTGAGAAGAAGTATGTTACGGTCGATTATGTTTATATCCAAGCGCCTAATTTACCGAATGGAACATATATCGTATACTATGATTTAAATCTTCCAGATGGAAATCATGTGTACTGGAAAAAGAAGTTTACTATATCGGATGGAACGACACAACCTGTTCCAGAAAAAGAAGTTCATATTCAAACCGATCAAACGATATATTCACCAAATAGTGAAGTGAAGTTTAACGGTTACGTACGTAAAAATGGCCAAGCTGGCTACGGGATGAAGCCGACGTTAAAAGTCACATCCCCAACAAATGATGTTGTATATACGTATCAATGGAACGATGCAGATATTCAACCCGATGGTTCGATCACCACATCGTTTACATTAAATCAAGCAGTTACAGGTGTATACCAAGTTGAATTAGTGACAGGAACAGGTGAGAGAGCGTATACTTCGTTTACGGTTTCTGAAAATACCGCACCAGTTATCGTTTACCCAAAAGATGGGTCAATGGTTGGTGGTAGTAATAAAGTGTATGTTCAAGGATACGCCAAGGCAAATGTCGATTTAACTGTGGAGGCGAAACAAGGGGAAACAGTTATTACATCTACAAAAACGAAATCGAATGCAACAGGTCATTTTTCTACTGAACTAGTACTTGCAGATGGAACGTATTCTTTAATTGTATCAGACGGTGAACACTCATCTAAACCTGTGACAGTTACAGTTGATACGACACCGCCAGCAAAGCCTGAAGTGACGATCAAAGAAGAAAATAACGAACTCGTTGTAAGTTGGAATGAAGATAAAGACGTTGCTTACTATAATGTCTTGCTTCAAGTGAATGGCGGGGAGTGGCAAACACTGAAGTCTGGCTTGAATCGTCAAGAGTATCGTTATTCACCTCTGTTGCCAAATACGACATATCGTTTTAAAGTCGTTGCCGTCGACCAAATCGGAAATAGTAGTGATACGATCGCTGAATGGAAAACGGAAGAATTTATTGCGACGACATTGCAAGTTCAAACAGAACAAGGTTATTTAAAAATTGGCAAGAACATGAATATTGAGTTATATGGTTCATATAAAGAAGGTTACAAAGCAACAGCGGTTATATATTATGATTGGAAACAAAAAGAAGTTGATTTAACGTACAATGCGGAACGAAAAGCATACGTTGGAGCGTTTCCGATTGAAGAAGGCATGAAGTTTGTTGATAAAATTGTTGCGTTTATTACAGACGGAAAAGGACAAAAAACGAACGAATTAACAGAAAAAGTTGGAAAGTACGTTGGGGCAACGGTTGAAGGGAACGTACGTACAAACGGTGAGCCGTTAACAAAGGGAAAAGTACAAATCGGTGCATACACAGCGGCTATTCAATCCGATGGTACGTTTACGCTTGAAGGGTTGCCAAAAGGGTTTTACAGTATCGGTATTTACGACGGAAAAGAATGGAATTACGCTGTTTCAACGATTCAATTACATTACGGACAAAAAGAGCAAGTAACCATTCATTTACCACAAGAAGTGCGCATTCATTTTGTTGATCAAAATGGAAAGGCAGTATCTGATCGTTTATATGTTGACATGTATAACGATCGAGTATGGATTAGCGGATACATTAATCAAAAAGGGCAGTTCGTTTCTTGGGATGATCGTGCCTTAAAACGTGTACCAGCTGGGGAGTATAAATTGACCGTGTACGGAAATGGGTTGTACGAAACGTTGAAAACACAGGTCACGATTCATCCAGAAAAAAATTATGTAAAAGAACAGATTGTACTCACATTAAACAAAAAAGAAATCGAAGTCGTTGATGTCACGCTAACGTTTAAAGATAAAGATGGAAATGTCATTACAGAACCGGATGCATATTTTTATTTATACCAATATGACGTATATCGCACATCGCATTACGATCTCGGTTTTTATCATTCGACATACCCGGTTACATATAACGAAGATGGAAGTGTAACAGTTCCAAATGTCGTTGTTGCAGATGGTTATTCGTTATATACAAGTGTACCTGGGTATATTGCAAAAGAACAAAAAGTAGATATTACAAAAGATCAGCATGATATGACAATTACGCTGGATAGAGCGCTTACAGTGACAGGAAAAATTGCTGATTACGACAAAATGACAAATGTGTGGATGTATGCATATACGGATAGCAGCTATGGCTACGTATCATTTGCACAGGATGGTACATTTACAATTAAAGGATTAAACACAAATGAAAAAATCACATATGTCGTCTCAGCAACCGATTATGTCGAAAAGAGAGAGACTGTTGCTGGAGCAAGTGAAGGTGACACGCTTGATCTCGGTACCATTACGTTAGAAAAAGCAAAGTACATTGATGGACGTGTGTACGAAGGGGCTAAGCCACTCAAACATGTGTATGTATATGTATACGATAAAGATGGACAATATGCAGGTTGGGCGCGTACCGATAAAGATGGCTATTTCAAAGTTCGCGGCTTACAACCTGGTATGTACAAACTTGAAGCATGGTATAACGGAAAGACGCTTGAACAAGAAGTTGATATTCAAAGCGAATCACAAACCGTCACGCTTACATTTACAAAAGGAACCGGAAGTTTTGTAGGTGAAGGAAATCGTTTCGTTGCGTCTGTTGACACGGTCGTACCAGGCAAAACAATTGATTATAAGCTCACGTATCGGAATAACGGTACTGCAGAAGAAGAGAACGTTCCTGTCACATTTACTTTGCCGAGTCATGTGGAGCTTGTCAGCAACTCACTCGTTGTAAACGGACAGCAAGCGACGTTAACGGACGGTAAAGTGACCATTCCTAAAGTAAAAGCTGGCGAATCAGGATCTATTACTTTCCAAGTAAAAGTGAAAGATAGTGCGGATGATTTCGTTCGTGCTATCGCAAAAGTTGGAAATGGAGATGAATTATCAGCGACAACGAGTGTCTTGTTTGTTACGTTACAAGCACCAGCACAAACAGCAGACAAACAAATCAAAGTATACGGAAAAGCAAAGCCAAACGCAGTCGTTGAAGTATATGCAGATGGGAAAAAACTAATCGAAACAAAAGTAGAAGGCCGTTGGTGGTTCGCGACTGTGAATTTACCGATCACGAAAGAAAAAGAAACGTTCCAGTTATATGCGGTTGTAAAAGAGAATGGTCAGCAGCACATGTCTGACGTTTCCACTGTTCAATACGATGCATCTGTTCCAAAAGTGGAAAAGGCCGAAGTATTTGCGGGATGGAACGGAACGGTATCGCTCAATCCTTATACCGGTGTCGCTTCATTTGCGGTTGTTGAGAAAACACCACTCGACACGAAAATTGTGTTTAGTGACGAAGTCGATGAGGCGTGGATTGAGTTTTTAGGTGAGCAGTACAAAATGGAAAAAGAAAGTGATGGAAAAACATTCACGTTTGATGGTTCAAAGCTCGGTGCTTGGAGCTCGTACGGTGAACAAATGTTACAGCTCATTTTTAAAGTCAAGGGGCAAGAAATCCGTCTCCCACTAATGCAAATTATTGTGCTTATTGACCCATCAGGCTATGTGTTTGAAGGTAGCATGGACAACCGTTTAGAAGGTGTAATAGCGGAAGTTCAACAGCTACAAGGTGATGAGTGGGTGAAATGGAATGCCGAACTTTACGGTCAGGTGAACCCGCAAGTGACAGATGAAAATGGACGATATGGTTGGGATGTCATCAATGGTAAATGGCGTGTTGTTTTCTCAAAAGAAGGTTATGAGACGTATACGTCGCGCATTGTGAACGTTCCGCCAGCAGAAACACAATTGAACGTGCCACTTGTTCGTCAAAGCAATCCGCGCGTAGAGACAGCAACGCCTGCAACAAATGCGGAAAACGTAGATACGAACACAAGCATACACGTTACATTTGATCGCCTAATGGACAAAGCGTCTATTGAACAATATGTGAGCGTATATGAAGTGAACAACGGACAAAAAACAAAAGTATCCGGTACGTTCATATATGATCGCATCTTTAACGGCTACAAATCGGATGAAAGTAAAAAGGATGATAGTTTATTAGATGGCAAGGGTGAAAGTGGTTGGTTTATTGTAGATGAAACGAAAAAACTCGTTCAATCATTTACTTTTAAACCAAATGTACCATTCAAACATAGTACGACATATGAAGTAGTAATCAACTCACAAGTAAAAGATTATGCTGGCAAGTCGATGACTGATTACACGTATACCTTCGTAACGAAGCAACAGTCAGTAAGTCCAACACCAACTCCAGGAGGAGGCTCAGGAGGGGCGCCAAGTCCAGCGCCAACACCTGCTCCATCGACTGATGTTGGTAAAGAAGTGATCCAAAATGGCGAGAAGACGGTCGAACTATCTACAGAGCGTGTGTTAGAAATGGCGAAAAACGTTGACACAGTAAACATTGTCGTGGAGCGTAAACAAGGAGAGCAAAGCGTTCATACACTTAGCGTACAAGTATCAAAACAGTTGGCTGAAGCGTTGGTAGCGAGCGGGAAGTCTATGTCGATCGAGATGAACGGAGCTACTATCGTTTTAGCTAAAGATGTATTGAAATCATTTACGAAAGCGGATGTAAAACTATCCGTAAGTGTCAAAGATGTGAAGCAGGAGACGGAAGGCAAAGTCATTGCACCTGTATATGAACTGTCAGCTAAAACATTAGATGGCCAACATATAATAGGTGAGGAGCCTATTAAAGTCGCATTTAACGTCACATCTACGCCTGTTGATGCTCGGAAAGCGGCTGTATATCGCCTTAACGGTCAGTCTTATGAATACGTTGGCGGTGTATACGACAAGTCGAAAAAACAATTGGTTGTTTCACTCCACGCATTCGGCACGTTTGTTTTGTTAGAACAAAGTAAAACGTTTAACGATGTGACAAGCCGATTAGCTTGGGCTAAGGATGAGATTGAAGTCCTTGCTTCTCGCTCAATTATTCAAGGTATGGCAAAAGATCGGTTCGAGCCGAACAAAGCGATCACGCGCGCTCAATTCGCAGTATTGCTTGCACGTGCATTGCAGTTGCCAACGTCCACATATAAAGGTGTGTTTACAGATGTTTCATCACAGATGGCATGGGCTGCGCCATACATTGAAGCAGCATACCGTGCTGGCATTGTGCAAGGAAGTAATGGAGCCTTTAAACCGAATGATGTCATTACACGTGAACAAATGGCAGCGATGCTTGTTCGTGCACTTGCGTACAAAAATCAACATATAAAAGGCAATGAGACCATTACGTTTGCTGATGAATCAACGATTGCACCGTATGCACGTGAACATGTTCAATTAGCCGCATCTTTACAATTAATTCGCGGTACGGTTGTTAACGGCAAACTTGTATTTAAGCCAAAAGCGAATGCAACGCGTGCAGAATCGGCTGTTATGTTGTATCGCTTACTTCAACAAACGGGAGAGTTTTAATGAATGGAGAATGGCTTCTGTCAAACAGGCAGCAAGCCATTCTTCTGTGATAATCAAGGGAGGATTATGAATGAAAAAAGGAATAGCAACTTTATTATGTTTGTTGCTTATCTTTTCTTCTTTTCCTGCGTGGGCAGCCGGGGTTACTGTGTCAACGGATAAATCTGCTTATGTACGTGGAGAGAAGGTCAATATTGCTGGAAATGTACAAGGAAAAGGAACGAAGCCAACGTTAACTGTGCGAGGTCCTAATCAATCGATTGAGTACACATATCAATGGAATGATAATGAGATTAGTAATGATGGCACAGTGCAGACGTTTTTTACACTAAAAGACAATGCGGCGTATGGGAAATATACCGTCACTTTAAAAGCAAGTAGTGGGGAAGCAACAACAGTATTTGTCGTTGAAGAACCGAAAAAAGAAAAAGTCATTGAATTGACTGCAGAATTAAACGCTTCTTCTTATGTTGAGGGGGACACAGTCACCGTTTCAGGCATAGTAAAAGAAGATGGAAAAGCACTGAGTACAAGTGTGCAAGTGACATGGACGAAAAACGGAACAACATTAAAGCAAGAAAACGTTTTTTCGAATAGTAATGGTCAATATACGCATACATTTCGTGTCATTGAAACAGGTTCTTATATGGTTAAAGTCGAGGCTTTAGGGAAAGCGATAGAAAAAAGTTTTTCTGTTTCAGCAGCACCAACACCGAGTCCGACGCCATCACCAAGTCCAGCACCGTCACCAAGTCCGAGTCCAGCGCCAACGCCTAAACCGTCTCCACAACCTGTTCCATCAAAAGGAGAGCAAGTAGATGAGGCGGTACGTCAGCAACTACAATCATCTGTACCAACTGTGACGGTTCAAGTGGAAAAACAAGCGACGGTTTCTGCAGCAATAGTTGAGGAAATCGTCAAAGCGAATAAGCCGTTAGCTATTCAAGCAAGTGGTGCAACGGTAGCGCTTTCGCCAGCTGTTTTACAATCGTTCGATGTGCGTGCAAATGTGACGGTTACAGTCACACCTGTGCAAAAAAGTGAAGCATACCGTGCATATGATTTTTCTATTCAAGTAGATGGAAAAAAATATGATCATTTATTTGACAAGCCAGTTGAAATCCGTATGAATGTTGGTAAACAAGTAAAAAATGCTGATTATACAGCGGCATATTATTGGAATGAAAACGCGAAGCAATGGGAGTATGTTGGTGGGGCTTTAAAAGGAGAAGAATGGATCGTCTCTGTATCTCATTTTTCTACATATGCGGTCATCGAGCAATTTAAAACATTTGCAGATGTGAAGACGCATTGGGCGAAAATGTATATTGAGTCACTAGCATCGCGTATGGTTCTTAAAGGAATGAAAGAAAATGAATTTGTTCCAAATGGAAGTGTGACACGCGCGGAGTTTGCTGTGTTATTGGCAAGAGCATTACATTTACCAAAGACATCCTATAAAGGAACATTTACAGATGTGAGCGAAAAATTGAAATGGGCAGTTGCTGAAATTGAAGCAGCCAGTGCAGCTGGTATTATTCGTGGAAATGGAGGAAAGTTTGATCCGTATGCTCCAATTACACGTGAACAAATGGCAACGATGATCGTCCGTGCGATTCAATATAAAAATGAGAAAATTTTAGAAGAAGGAAAAGCGAGAAATGTATCATTTTCTGATGCTTTAACCATTGCATCTTATGCTCGCGAGGACGTACAATTAGCTGCACAACTACAGATCATCGACGGAAAAATGCAAAACGGTCAACGAGTGTTCGATCCAAAAGGAAAAGCGACACGAGCGCAAGCGGCCAAAATGCTATATGAAATGCTTCGATTGTTACACAAGTAAAAGGATGTCCGGTTCGGACATCCTTTTTCACCTCACCGTCGAAACTTCGATCCCAAGCGGCAGTGCGGCCCCGCCTGCATGCATTAGTTCAAGCGAAAGGACGTCTTGACTTGAAAAGACGGTGTAGTCGATGTAGGCGGATTGGGTAATCGGTTGAAGCGGTGGGATGAGATAAACGACACCGTTTATTTTGATGCCCCCACAATAAGCGCCCCCACGTCCGCTAAAACGAAGGCGAATCGTTTTAGTTTCTCCGGTTTCGTTTTGGATGTGGAGCGATAGACGATATGTTAAGCCGTAATGACCAGGGTTGTGCACGGTTTCGTTCGGATTGCTTAATGCATTGGAAACGGAAAGAAGATGATCCGTTTTTCCGTTTGATATACTGTAAGCAACAGGTTCGCTATCGATCGTATATGTCGGCAATGACGCTTCTAATGTCGTTCCCTTCCATACGCCGCGCGGATGAGTCGCATAAGAATCAAGCGGTGCGAGCGTTGGAGAGATTGTTGAGAAATTAGCAGATGAATTGGTGACAACTGTGCGAATGCGATAGTCTGCCGTGCCGCTTTCTTGTTGTACAGTAAAGTCATATAAAAAGCCGAGCAGTTGATTGTTTGAAACATCAAATGCTTGAATGACTGCACTCGCTCCTGCTTTCACTTTTATTGTTGGAACGGTTGCGAACGATTGGCGCAACACCGCCTCAGCTAGTGGTAATCCAACATCATAATGCCCCCAACTGTTTGGACTTGTTCGATATGTTCCTCTTATATTCGTGACGACCATATCGCTAGATGAACGGTTGTCGATCATTATTGCAACTGTCGCATGAGTGCCTAAGTTATTCACGTGCCAACCAAATACGCGATGCTCCATCGTTTGAAGTAATCCTTGCACGTGATCAAGCGCTAACGTCGCTTGTCCATTTGGTACAGAAGCGGATGTCAACACTTCTGGATTGTCACTTATTAATAGACGACGGTCATCAGCCATTTTTGGTGTTGTGACGTGCTGTGGGACAATCATAGCTGTTTCGTTGACGGGCAGTAACGGACTGCGAAATGTCGTTCGTGGAATAGAGAAAAATAAATCGTTATTTCCGTTACGAGTCATTTGCGCGCCAAACACGGTCATGATCCACGAAGCAGATACGTACCATTCGTCGTTCAGTCGAATCGGTGCGAGTGGTGCTACAACTTCTTGGTCATCAACAATAAATTGTTTTTTTCCTGCGAAAATGGTCAGCTGTCCACGGGATAATCGCACGGTTAATGATTCATCTGTTTCGATCCAATCGGCATTTACATCAATAGCTGTTAATAAGTTTTTTAATGGAATGTATGTATATAATCCATCTGTCATCGTGTTGTTTGTAATTTTTGTCTGATTGACATATACTGCTCCCTTACTTGTTTGTAAAGTTGCCCACGAGATGCGCACATCTTTTCCCGTCCATTGAACATGGGCATCGAGCGCCTCAGCGACAAAACGAATAGGGACAAATGTGCGCCCTTTGTAAATGATCGGTGGGGCGTCAAGTGTAACGGTTTGCTCATTTATTGTCGCTGTGGACGATTGAACAGTAAGAAAAATAACCTTTTTGTTTTTTTGAACGGTCACTTGTTTTGTGTTTGCATTCCAAAAAACATTTGCCCCCATCGTTTGAGCGATCGCTCGAAATGGGACGAGAATACGATTGTTCACCATAATGGGCGACGCATCTGTTTGTAGTGCTTTTCCGTTTGAAATGATTGGGACATGTACAGGTCGAATGCTTGTTGCCTCCGTAGATGTCGCCATCGTTGAAAAACTAATGAGTGTAACGAGTACATATCCAATAATTTTTTTAAACAAAACTACCACTCCTTCCCAACACATTATACCATATCATTTCCTTTTGTCACGTATTTTGGGATTTAACGTAAAAAAGACGCCCGTTTGGACGTCTTTTTCGTTATTGATTCGCTACTGTAATTCTACCTTCTACCGTTGGAATCGGTTTTTGTGATTGTAAATAGTTGATCACGACTGTACTTAATAATTCCCCGCTATCAAATTCAAGTTTACTTGTTTTAAACATATCATAGCCGTCGCCGCCTTTGGCGATAAAGTCGTTTGTTGCGACGGTATATGTTTTTGCTTCATCAAGCGGCTGTCCGTTAATTTGAACGGATGTCACACGTGAGCCAGCTGGTTTCGTCGCATCGAACGTGAAGCGAATGCCTGAAACGTGTGGGAAGCCACCGTTTTGGTCAGGATAGAGACGGACGCCATGTTCAAGCGCTTTTTTCAAATCGGCGCCGCTCATCGATACTTTCACAAGCGTGTTTGCAAACGGTAGCGTCGTTAAAATATGATTGCGTGTGACGTCCCCTTTTGGAATGGAAGCCCGAATGCCGCCACCGTTTGTTAGGGCAACATCAGTTTGAAGCGTTTGGCGCATCGCATCAGCAATGAGGTTGCCGAGATTTGTTTCTTTTGTGCGTACGTTTGCACGTTCACCGTCTAAGCTGACGTCAATTGTTGCGATCACTTGTTGTAAAGTAGCATCGATATTGTTTTTGTACGTGTCAACGATCGCTCGAACGGTTGTGTCTTCTTGCTTTGTTGCGCTGTCACGATATAAGAAGCCGTTGACGCCAATAAGTTTGCCTTTATAGAATAATAAGTTTGTTTGTCCGAGTGCTTTTCCGTATTCAAACGCTTGGGAGACGTAAGCGTATTTAAACTTTTTCGGTGCTTCAATTGTGTCGTGGCTATGACCACCGAGAATGACGTCTACACCAGATACGTTGTTAGCAAGTTTCTCATCTGTTTGTAAACCAGCGTGAGATAATACGACGATATGGTCAACCTTTCCTTTTAGCTCGCCTACAAGTTGTTTTAATGTCGCTTCTTCATCTGCGAATGTGATGCCGACAATGCCTGCAGGATTCGTTTTTACAGCTGTATCTGTTGCAGTTAAACCGACAAGCGCAATTTTTTTGTTGCCGACTTGTTTAATCGTATAGGCAGGTAAAAAAGGTTGTCCGTTTTTATAAATGTTTCCGCTAACGACTGGAAATTGTACAGCTTGTTTTAACTCAAGCAAACGGTTTTGACCGTAGTTAAAATCGTGGTTGCCTGGAACCATCGCATCGTATTTCATCGCATTCATCAAGTCAACGACAGTTTGCCCGCTATTTAAGTTCACGTATGTCGTGCCGTGGAACGTATCGCCTAAATCGACAAGGAGCGTTTGTTTATTTTTTTGGCGCGCATCTTGAGCAATTTTTGCGATTTTAGCAAAGCCCATTTCACCGTTTTGTGCGTTGGCGATTATGCGTCCGTGCGTGTCGTTTGTATGAATGAATGTAATTTTTTCAATATTTGTTTCGTATCGCTTAAGTATTGCTTTAGTTTGTTCTAATGTGAGCCATTGTTGCGGTCGAATTGTTTTATCACTATATCCTTGAAGTAAACCAAGATGAAGTGCTGCAGCAAGTGACTGTTGTGCCCACGGTTTAATAAATTTTTCGTCTTTATACAGTTTAAATACGTTCGTTGCGTAATGATGACGAAGTTGTAACGAACGAATGAGAAAGACATACGCTTGTTCACGTGTTATTTTTTCGTTTGGCGCAAATGTTGTTTCCGTTTTTCCACTTGCGATGCCGAGGCGAATAGCTGCTTCGACGTATGGCGCAAGTTGCGGATCGACGTCTATAAAGGGAAGTTCTTTCACTTCGCTTTTGACATCGACGCCAAGTGTTGTGATAAGTTGTTGCACAAATTCTCCGCGCGTCACATGCCCGCTTGCTTCCGATGTTTGCGGTTGGAGAACGAAGGCAACAGCAAACATACAAGCAACGATGAGCCATTTTTTCATTTTATACATCTTTTTTCCTCCTCTACTTCATTATGAATCTTCTTCATTATAACAAAATTCTACAAATCTTTTTTTACTAAAATATTAAAAAACTATTATTTTTCAGTGAAATTGCTATTTTATTTAGTTGCGATTTTTGTCTATTCATGTCGTGTTTGGAACGATACAATGAAAGTGCATAGGAGGTGATAGGGGTGAGCAGATGGTTATGGATATTATTAATTTTTCTTTTTATTCCACAAGTCGTTTGGGCGAGTGAAAAAGAAGAGTGGATCGTTCAAGTTCAACGGATATCGGACGTTGTATATCTTCAACCGTACGTTGTTGATACGATGGGGACGTTTGCGAAAGTTGCATTAACAGAAGAGGAACAAAAAGCGGTATCACGTTTGCCATTTGTTTTGAAAATGGAAAAAAATGATGTGAAGCGGGCAGCTATTGATGATCCGTTACTTTCTGAGCAATGGTCTTTGCCACTTATTCATTGGTCTATGCCTTCGCTGACATCTGTGAATCGACTAATCGGTAAACAGATGGTAGTCGATGGACAAACATACGTGTACGATGGTGAGCCGTTTTACGGTGAACATATCGTCATCGCGCTTGGCGAAGAGAAATTATCCCGTCTTTCTGTCACGGTCGATCATATCGAAGGACCATGGCGTATAGAGGTACAAGATGAAAAAGGTGACATGTTAGGGAAAAATGAAGGAGAGCTTTCTCGTTTAGATGTACTCATCCCCCGTTCTTCTTCAACGATTCATCTATACGTGACAGCGCGAAATTGGACAAAAGCCCCACGCATTGTTGAGGTGAAAGGGGTCGACCATGTTCTTGTTGCGGTTGTTGATTCTGGGATTGTGCTGCATGAAGATTTAAGCGACCATGTGTTATATAGCGTAAGTGTCGATTATGCAGAAAAGAAGCGATATGCTGATGATACGTTTGGGCATGGGACGCATGTGACTGGCATTTTAGCTGCGCGTGTCAATAACGGAAAAGGAATTGTCGGGCTGATCGGTGATGCACCAATTGATATTTTACCAATTAAAGTGCTAGATCGTTATGGAGTCGGCGGTGATTTTGAAATTGCAAAAGGAGTAAAATATGCACTTGACCAAGGGGCCTCTGTTATTAATTTAAGTTTAGCTGGTCAAGGAGAGACGGAAGTGTTAAAGTCGGTCATCGAAGAAGCAGTAAAACGAGGTGTACATGTTGTTGCCGCCGCAGGAAATAGCCATATGCCGACAACAAACATTTATCCAGCAAGCTACCCTGGGGTCATTACTGTTTCAGCGATCGATCGAAAACAACTGCCGCTTTCTATTTCAAATTATGGTTGGGACGTGGACGTGAGCGCACCAGGAGATTTTTTAATGAGCACATATTTGTCTGGGTATCGGACGATGCGCGGAACGTCGATGGCAGCACCGCACGTTTCGGCATTACTTGCGATGTTGCAGGCGATGTATCCAGAAGAAGATGCGATTCAACTTCGGAAACGTTTATGGAAAACAGCAAAAGATGTGTATTGGCGTGGATATGATATATATACCGGACATGGAATGATTCAATGGCAACGGGCAATGACGTTATCTGCTCCATTAGGTATTGACTGGTTGAATTTGCAGCCGGGGCAGCCAATTGAAAAACATCGTACGTATGTTTTAGGTTTGTCTTCTCGATTTGTTGGAAAACAAGGTCATCTTTTTGTGAACGGAAAGCTCGTTCATTCGTTTCGTATAGATGGAGAAATGATGTCTTTTCGTTTGTTCGACATCGTTAAACAACAAGGAGATGTAGCGGTTGTCATTACCGATGATCAAAAACGGGTCGTCGCCTATGACGTTCATTCTGTTCCCATTCGTTCGACAACGTTTTCCGATGTGAAAAAGACGTATTGGGCATATGATGCGATCATGCAAGCCCAGCAACTACAGATTGTACGTGGACTTCCAGACGGCTTGTTTCATCCAAACGATCCTGTCACACGTCGACAAAGCATGGTTATACTTTCTCGTCTATTTGGTTGGGAGGCGCCATCTATTTTGCAATCTCCTTTTGTCGATGTGCCATTAACGTCAGCTGATGCACTTGCTGTAGCAACGGCTGCGGAAAAAGGAATTGTGAAAGGAAATGGGGGACGGGCATTTTTACAAGAGCAACTGACGCGTGGACAAATGGCTTTACTACTTATGCGTGCGCTTCAGCTCGAGAATGAGCAGATTCGCTCCGTTTATCCGTTTCGAGATGTGAAGCAACAAGATGTGTGGAAAGCAGTGCAATTGCTAGCGGAACGAGGATTGATTGCAAAACATGCCTTTTTCCGTCCGAATGATCCGATCACGAGAGCAGAAATGTGTGCCGTACTTATCCGCGCTTCTTCATTTTTTCGACAAGATTCGACAAAACCATAATAAAAAAAAGCCCCGCCATTTGGAAACGGCGGGGAGGCTGACTTAGCAACCAAAACCTTATCGCATAAATAAGTATAGCCTTTTTATTTTAAAAAATCACTACAAAAATCATAACTTTGTTGTATAAATTTGTCTTTTTGTGTCGTTATTTGTCGAAAAAGATCGAGCGATTTGTCGAATAGAAAAATATGCTTTGACGGGTATGGAAAAGGTTAGGATTGTTTGTTATGCTTAATGGTAGAAAAATGTCGAAAGGGAGAAGAAGATGCTGGGGAAACGTCACGTATATGGTTGGTTCATCGTTTTTCTTGCTTTTTTTTCTGTTGCTTCACCTAGTTGGGCAAATACAGAAGTAAAGCAAGGAGGGCGATTTGTCGATGTTGGGGACGATCATTGGGCAAAAAATGAAATTGATTTTTTAGCAAATGCACAAATTATTAACGGCTATCAAATGGGACAAACGGTACAATTTCGTCCTGCACAAATGGTGACAAGAGCAGAAGCGGCAAAAATGATCGTCAGCGCTCTTGGGCAAACGGAGTGGAAAGATGGAACGTTGCCGTTTCAAGACGTTCCACTAAATCATTGGGCGCGTGGTTGGATCGCACGCGCAGTGCAACTAGGCGTGATGGGGGGAGACGGCACGACAAACTTTCGTCCGAATGATGGGTTGTCACGTGCTGAAATGAGCATCGTTCTTGTCAATGCTTTTTCGCTCCCGAGTAAAGGAGCAGCGGTAGAGTCTGCCGCGGTATTTAAAGATACGGCAGGGCATCGGGCGTTAGCGCATATTAATCGCTTATATTATCACGGTATAGCGAATGGACGGGATGGGCAATTTTTCCCGAAGGATGCGATTTCGCGTGCTGAATTTGCAACATTAGTAGCTCGAACCATTAACGATCAATTTCGTTTGCCGTTACCTGATTTAATCGAACAAGGAAAAACAAATATTCAAGGAACGGTGACAATTTCTTCGCTTAACGTTCGACAAACGCCGTCAACGACTGGGACGCTTGTCGGAACGTTGAAAAAAGGACAAGTTGTTGATGTATACGACATAAACGGATATTGGGCAAAAATTGCGTATAACGGTCAGTTTGCTTACGTGCATAAAACGTATTTAAAACTGCGGAATATAGCAGGTTCCCCTGTGAAAGGGCGCATTATCGTCGTTGACGCAGGGCATGGTGGAAAAGATCCTGGTGCGATCAGCGGAGGAGCGAACGAAAAAACAATTGTGCTTGAAGTAGCGAAATTGTTAAAAGATAAACTTGAAAAAGCAGGCGCAACGGTTGTCATGACGCGGGAGACCGATGTGTATCCGACGCTGCAAGATCGGGTTGATATTGCAAAAAATAACTATGCTGAAATGTTTGTCAGCATCCATACAAATTCAGCGACGAACACAAGTGCAAAAGGAGCGGAAGTGTATTATGATTCATTAACGAATCCGAATGCTGAAGAAAGCAAAAAATTGGCGCAATACATTCAAGAGGAAATTGTCCGTATGGCAAATATGGTCGATCGTGGTGTAAAAAATAGCGGTTTGTATGTTTTACGTAACAATAGCGTAACAAGTGTGCTCGTTGAACTTGGGTTTATTTCGAATGCTGAAGATCGTGCTAAGTTGACGTCGGCAGAATATCAAAATATATATGCAGAAGCGATTTATCAAGGTATTGTGAAATATTATACAGCACAATAGGAGGTGACGTAGTGAAAAGGTGGATCATCTCGACTGTTTCTGTCGCTATGTTGTTATTGACAGGTTGTGAGCAAGAACATGCAGGGGCAAGTGAAGAACAAGAAATTGCGACAGCACCATGGACGGAACAGCAATTGGCAGATACGAATAGCCGTTTAAATCAAATCGATGAAAAAATAAAACAGTTAGACGAACAACTAGCAAAAATAAAAACAGCTGCGGAATCGCCGCAAGTGTTTAAAGACGTTCCGCTCGGTCATTGGGCGTATGTCTCCGTCACTCGTTTATACCGTCAAAATATCGTTGGGGGTGTGGGTGATGGTTTGTTCGCTCCAAATCAAGCGATTACGCGCGCGCAAGCGGCTGCGATGCTTGTAAGAGCATTCCAACTGCCGCTATCAAATAAGCCATCGATTTTTGCGGATGTACCAAACTCTCATCCGTTTGCACGTGAAATTATGACCGCATATGAAGCTGGTTTTGTTGGGGGGTATCCAAACAATCGGTTTGCACCACAAGAATCGATGAAGCGAAAGCATATGGCGATGATTATTCAACGCGCTTTTCGCCTGCAGGCGACATCAGCACCGTATGCAGGTTATAAAGATGTGACAAACGGAACCGAAGGAGCGCTAGAAATTCGCATTATTTCTCAACATGGCATTGCAGAAGGAAGCAACGGCTATTTTTATCCTGAGCAAGCAACAAAGCGCGCTCACTTTGCGACGTTTATGGATCGTGCGCTTCAAAATAAATAGGCTGTGCATGTGCACAGCCTATTTGATTTTTTTCACTTCAATCCCTTTGTAGTAATACTTTAAAATTTGGTCATACGTAAATCCTTTTTCGGCCATCGAGCGCGCTCCCCATTGACTCATGCCGAGTCGATGTCCCCATCCATTCCCTGTAAATGTAAATTCAGTTGGGGCAGTTGGATAGTACATCGTTCCATTTTCTGTACGAATCGAAGTATTTCCAGTTGTAATTGTCATTTGTCCATTATTTGTTTGAAGCGCATAGCCAACAATATGATCGACTGTTTGTTCTGACCCATCTGCCCGTTTCACTTTCACGTTTGCATTTCCATTGACATCGAAGGCAATACTTTTTAATGAAATGCCGAAAAATGAACGAAACGCATCAGCTGATGAGACGAAAGAAGGGCGAGCTTGTACGATGCGCTTTTGTCCTGTCGCTGGATTGTATACGGTCGCTTCCATTTGTTGAACGCTTCCTGCATTTGTTTTTTGTGTTACACGAAGTGATACGACTTGTTCGTTTGTTAGCTTAAATCTTGAAGATACTGTATTAGCTACTACTTTTGCGTTCCACCCATAATGTGGATTGCTTCCATGACGATCATATGGATCAGAAACAGAACGAATATAAGGAACGGCGTTACTCCATACATTTTCGCTATGTTCTGTGTTTCCACCAGAACTTGAGTGGAAATACGCAGAAATGGGTTCATTTTGATACGTTGCATATACGCCTGCTGTTTCATTGACGGCTGCTGTTGACGTTGCTTGTTCTTTTGATTTTCCGCCGTACACTTGGCTTGCGACTGTCATTTGTAAAAATGATGTATTTTTTAATTGGGCATATGCATAGCTACGAGCCGCCACAGCTTGTGCTTTTAACGCTTCTTTATGCCAAGATGACGGCATTTCTCCTGGAACGACACCTTTTAAATAATCTTCTATATCTAACGTATTAAATAAGTTTGGTGCTGTCGTCCCTGGGGTTATTTCAAATGAACCGCGATATTTCACAGGTGCTGATGTGCCGTTCGCTTGTTGAATGCTACCGATTGTGACGTCATGTTGATCGTTTCTTGTCACTTCATCTAATAAAAACCCGCTTGTTGATGTGTAAGAAGTACCGTTGATCGTAGCGACAACCGCCCCATTCGTTTGGGAAAAGGCAATGGGATTTGTAAACGGAATAACTTGTTTCGTTTTTAAATCAATGAGCTGATAGTTTCCATTCACTGTCGCAAGAAACGTCGCTGTCGGCAATAGCTTTACCTTTACAGGAGTTGGATATGACGCCGCATCAACGGATGTTGGGATAAAGAGAAATAGACTGAAAGCAACTAAAATCCATCGAATGCGTTTCATCGTCATTTCGCCGCCTCTAATTGTTGTTTTAGTTTTTTTACTTCCTGCTCAAGTTGTTGAACGCGTTGTTCAAGCTTAGTGACTCGGTCATTTAACGGATTCATTTTTGATAGCACCCATTCGACGCTTGCTAACACAGGTTCGCTATTTGCTAGCGCTTTTGATGCAGATACGGTCAACATCGCTGCGAGAAACATCATGACGATCGTTCTTTTTTTCACCGGTTTTCTCCTCCCTTAACTCTATCTATCTCACATTATAACAAATGATTTCAACAAAAAGGACGAAAATGTAACAAAATTCTAGTTTTCTATTTTCCATTTGTCGATTTTAAAATTTATGGTATAATGTCTGATAGGTTTGTGAGAAAAGATGGTAGAAAGTGTTACTTTTTAAACGATAATGGATTAAAAAATCGGGAATGCTAACGAATAGGGAGGTTTCCTATGGTTTATTTCACCTTGTTTCTTTGTTTTGTTGTAGCTGTGCTAATTACGCCTGTTGTCAAATGGTTGGCGTTTCGTGTTGGTGCAACAGACAAGCCGAATCAGCGGAAAGTGCATCAAAAAATTATGCCACGTTTAGGCGGATTAGCGATCTTTATTAGTTTTATCGTTGGTTATCTTGTATTGAAACCAGCTAGCCCATATGCGACAGCGATTGTTATTGGAGCGACGATCATCGTATTAACGGGCGTGCTTGATGATATATATGAGTTGTCACCAAAATGGAAGTTGCTCGGTCAAATCATTGCTGCCATTGTTGTGATATATGGTGGCATTCGCATTGATTTCATTAACTTGCCGTTTGGTGGCCATTTAGAATTTGGATTATTAAGCATCCCGATTACGATGCTTTGGATCATTGGAATTACAAATGCGATTAACTTAATTGACGGCCTAGACGGTTTAGCCGCAGGCGTATCGTCGATTGCGCTCGTAACGATTGCCGGAATGGCAGCGACAATGGGTAATACGTATATGTTCGTTTTTGCCATGAGTTTATTATTGCTCGGAAGTACGCTCGGCTTTCTTTTATATAATTTCCATCCAGCGAAAATTTTTATGGGCGATACAGGGGCGTTATTTTTAGGCTATATGATTTCGGTGTTATCGCTTCTCGGTTTTAAAAATGTTACAGTGTTTTCGTTGATCATTCCGATTTTGATTTTAGGGGTGCCAATTTCGGACACGCTGTTTGCGATTGTGAGACGCATCGTCAACAAACAGCCGTTATCGGCGCCAGACAAATCGCATTTGCATCACTGTTTATTGCGTCTCGGCTATAGTCATCGTCAAACAGTGTTAATTATTTACGGCATGGCAGCGATGTTCGGTGTGTCTGCTGTCGTGTTATCGAAAGCGACGATGTTTGGGGCGTTGCTCGTTATTGCGTTCGTTTTACTTATCGTTGAACTTGTGGTTGAGAAAATTGGGCTTGTCGGAAAAGACTATCGCCCGCTACTGAAAATGGTTCGCGGAATGAGGAAAATTTCATAAAACAAAGAGGGTGTCTCGCGAGACACCCTCTTTATTGTTCTTGAGCGAACTGTTCTGTTTGTGCTTGGTAAGATGATACATCGAGATGTGTTTTTAACGTTTGTTTAATTTCATCTACCGTTGTTTCATCAAGTCGATAATAATACACCCCGCTAATGCGTGCGTCTTCTCCTTTAAGATGGAGCGTTTCAATGTTTGCCCCCGTTCCTTTTGTCGCGTAAGCAAAGAAACCTTTCATTTCTTCAAATGTTAAGTTGGTCGTCATATTTTTACCGACAGCTTCCATGATATCGTCAAATTTCGTTAATGAATGAACGCTCATCGCTTTTTTGAAGATCGCCTTCATTAGTTCTTGTTGCCGTTTGCCACGTTCAATGTCATTGTCATATTTGCGTGTCCTTGCAAGTGCTAACGCTTCTTCGCCGTTTAATGTTTGCACACCTGGTTTTAAATGAATGGCGTTTTTGCGGTCTTTTGAGTCCATTTCGCGAATTTCATAAGGGACATCAAACTCAATGCCGCCAAGTTCATCGACGACATCGACAAACGCCTCAAAATTCATTTTGACGTAGTAATCAACTGGAATATCAAGCAATTCCTCGACTGTTTCGACTGTTGCTTTGACTCCACCGTATGCATGGGCATGAGTAATTTTATCGTATTTTTTTTCGATTGGAATATAAACGTAAGAATCGCGCGGAATGCTAAGCAATTTGACTGTTTTATCTTTGACGTTAAATGTCGCAAGGACAAGTGCGTCGGAACGTACGGCACCCATTCCTTTCTTTTGTCGAATGTTGCTGTCATCTACGCCAATAAATAAAACAGAAATGTTGTCTGAGTTTGGATCCACTTCTTTCATTCGCTTTTCTGACTTTTCTCGTCCATCGATTTGTTCAAATGATTGCTGGATGACGGATTGCGCTTTATTGAAAAGAAATGTTGCGTATGCTCCCCCACCGATAAGAAGTAGAAGTAATGGAAGCAAGACAAAGGTCCATATTTTTTTTCGCTTTTTCTTTTTTTTCATATATGCTCGTCTATTTTGCATAGTCGTTCCCCTTTTTTAAAAGTTCAACAAATATCGACATGTAAACAATCATCATTTTACAAAATTTTTATGCAGTCGTAAACGAAAATTTTTTACTCCTTTACATCAAACTCGACATATACATGTTCGCCTTCTGCGATGGTGCCTCGCCCATTTGTCAACTCTGTCATCCATGAGTAGAAATCATCTTTTTGTTTTTCTTCCACATATGTGTCAATAGTCACGTGCTCTGCATAATGCATGTTTTTGATTGTATATGTGGAGGCGCGCAATTCGTTTTCGACTTTGCCAAGCCATGTATAGTCAATCGTTGTATGCATGATACGCATAAGTTTACGTTCGACGATGCCTGCTGCTTTTAGCCCTTCGGTTACCGCTTTGCCGTAAGCGCGCACAAGGCCGCCAGCGCCGAGTTTAATGCCGCCGAAATATCGTGTGACGACAACGACCGTATTTTTTAGCTTTTTCTTTTTTAACACTTCGAGCATAGGAACGCCTGCCGTACCGCTCGGTTCTCCGTCATCGTTCGCTTTTTGAATATGGTCATGCTCGCCAATGATATACGCAGAGCAGTTATGTGTCGCATCCCAATGTTTTTTCTTTATTTGTTGGATAAAGCGAACGGCTTCTTCTTCTGTTGTCGCGCGTTCGACATAACAAATGAAGCGCGATTTTTCAATGACGATTTCTGCCTCTCCATATCCTTTCACCGTATAGTATGCCTCTAACAAAGCGTAATCACCTCAAATGCTTATTTGGAATGTTGTGCGTTTTTTGTCGAAAAATGCTGATGTAAATAGACGAAGCGTGTTATAATAAAAATTATAAGACGATATGTCAAATGTTCAAAGTAAGAATAACGTTCGAATAAAAGTCAGAAAAGTCATTTTTGTTGACTTTTGGTCATTTTTTTCTTTAGGTGGTGTATATGTCCAACAAGAAAATAAACGCAAAAGAGCTGGATCGAATTGTAAAAAAAATGATTGAAGCTGTAGATGAAAGTAAAGCGGAAATTTTTCATATTAGCGAACAATCACGGAAAGAACATGAACGTCTCCTTGAAGAGCTACGACGAACGAAAGAAGAAGTGCAACGCGTTATCGCTCAAACGGACAATTTAGAAATGAAAGCACGTTTAGCGCGACAACGATTATCCGATGTTAGCAAAAACTTCTCGTTTTATACGGAAGCTGAAATTCGACAAGCGTATGAGAAAGCGCATTTGCTACAAATGGAACTAGCGATGGCGCAAGAAAAAGAAAAGCAGTTGCGGCAACGTCGTGATGATCTAGAAAGACGGCTCGCCGCTGTGAAAGAAACGATTGAACGAGCAGATCATTTAATCGGACAAGTGACCGTTGTGCTTAACTATTTAAATGGAGATTTTCGCGAACTGAGTGAATTTATTAATGGTGCGAATGAAAAACAAGAGTTTGGACTTCGGATTATTGAGGCGCAAGAGGAGGAGCGAAAGCGTCTGTCGCGAGAAATTCACGATGGACCCGCGCAAATGCTTGCGAACGTCATTATGCGTTCCGATTTAATTGAACGCATTTATCGCGAGCGTGGTGCGGAAGAAGCGATTCGTGAAATGCGCGATTTAAAAAAAATGGTTCGCTCCGCGTTATATGAAGTGCGCCGCATCATTTACGATTTACGTCCGATGGCACTTGATGACCTCGGTTTAATTCCGACGTTAAAAAAATATTTACAGACGATCGAAGAATATCATAAAACAACGATTACGTTTACATATATGGGAGAAGTGAGACGGTTATCTGATCGCTTTGAAGTTGCTATTTTTCGTCTCGTGCAAGAAGCTGTGCAAAATGCGCTAAAACATGCGGAGGCAAAAACGATCCAAGTGAAAATAGAGCTTAAAAAAGACAGTTTGCTCATTGTCGTGAAAGACGATGGTAAAGGATTTAATCCGAATGAAAAAAAAGAAAAAGCGTTCGGATTAATGGGCATGCGTGAGCGTATCGAATGGCTGGAAGGAAAATTACATATTTACTCGCAACTTGGACGCGGAACAATTGTTACGATGCATATTCCGCTCCAAAAGACAGCAGGGAAAGGGGAACAACAATGAAAACGCGCATTGTTTTAATTGATGACCATAAATTGTTTCGAGAAGGAATTAAACGTATTTTAGATTTTGAACAAGATTTTGAAGTCGTCGCAGAAGGAAGCGATGGCAATGAAGCGCTAGCGCTTGTGGAACAGTATAAGCCAGACGTTGTCATTATGGACATTAATATGCCACATGTAAACGGTGTAGAGGCGACACGCCAGCTCATCGAAGCATATCCAGATACAAAGGTTATCATTTTGTCGATTCATGATGACGAAAGCTACGTCATGCATGCTTTACAAACGGGTGCGATGGGCTATTTATTAAAAGAGATGGATGCCGATGCTTTAATTGAAGCGGTTCGTGTCGTGGCAGAAGGTGGATCGTATTTACATCCGAAAGTTACACATAATCTTGTGAAAGAATACCGTCGTCTCGTTGCAGGAGAGGGAATGGAGAAAGAGAAGCAAAACCAAGATGTGTGTCGCCCGTATCATTTATTGACGCGTAGAGAATGTGAAGTATTGCAGTTATTGGCAGACGGAAAAAGCAATAAAGGTATTGCCGATGCGCTTTATATTAGTGAAAAAACGGTTAAAAACCACGTTAGCAACATTTTACAAAAATTAAACGTGAACGACCGTACGCAAGCGGTTGTTGTTGCGATTAAAAACGGCTGGGTCGAAGTGAAATAAGGTTGTCGAAATCGATTCGACAACCTTTTTCAATGCAATCGTAGTTATAATGTAGTACAATGCAAATAGGAAAAATTTTGGACAAGGAAGGTAAGAGCGATGAAGACGGCGATTTTAACGGATAGTACAGCGTATATCCCTAAGCATATTCGCGAACAGTTGAATATACATATCATTCCTTTGAGTGTCGTTTTTGGAACGGAGACGTATCGAGAAGAAATCGATATAAGCGCAGAAGATTTTTTTGATAAAGTGAAAACAAGTGAACAACTGCCGACAACGTCTCAACCACCGATTGGTTTATTCGTTGAGACGTTTGAACAGCTGTCGAAACAATACGATGCGGTCATTTCGATTCATTTATCAAGCGGCATTAGCGGAACGTATCAAGGAGCGGTTGCGGCTGGTCAAATGGTCGAAGGCATCCGGGTGTATGCATATGATTCAGAAATTAGCTGCATGGTGCAAGGATTTTATGCGATCGAAGCAGCCGAAATGGCGCAAGCAGGTATGCATCCAGAGGCGATTATTGCGCGGTTAGATGAAATGAAACGATCGGTGCGCGCTTATTTTATGGTCGATGATTTATCGCATTTGCAGCGTGGTGGGCGGTTAAGCGGCGCACAGGCATTGATCGGCAGCCTCCTGCAAGTTAAACCGATTTTGCATTTCGTTAATAAAGTCATCGTTCCGTTTGAAAAAATTCGTACACGTAAAAAAGCGTTACATCGCATAGAAGAACTATTTGCTGAAGATGCGAACCTTGGCGTTCCTATGCGTGCGGTCATTATTCATGCGAACCGTGAAGAAGAAGCACGCGCATGGAAAGAAAAGCTCGAGCAACAATATCCGCATGTTGAATTTTTCCTTAGCTATTTCGGACCTGTCATCGGCACGCATTTAGGAGAAGGTGCAATGGGATTTGGTTGGTATAAAAAATAAACAGGAATTTTTTTTGATTGGCACGAATATATGAAGTGGGCGAAGGTCCACTTCTTTTTTAGTAGCTTACCATCAGTCGTCGGAAGGAGAATCTCCATAAGCAAACTTTTTTCCTGATCGGAGGTGGTTCGTTTGCGTTTAGAAGGAAAACAGCTATTGAAGTCTGAGCTGTCTTTTCCTTATGATGAACAACACGTTCAAATTGTACCAAGCGTTGTGAAAACGAAACGCGGGTATATGTGCGTCCGTTGCAACAACGATGATCCTCAGCTTTTCGCTTCTTTTCCGTGCTCCCGTTGTGGACGAATATGTACGTATTGTCGAAAATGTATCATGATGGGGCGATGTAGCGAATGTAATCCGCTCGTCATTTGGACTGGCCCTACTTCTCCCACCTCGTTCTCTTCACCGCTACAATGGAGCGGTCAATTGTCTCCCGCGCAACAACTCGCATCCGATGAAGTTTGTCATGCGATTGATCGAAGCGACTCGTTGCTCGTTTGGGCGGTATGTGGAGCGGGAAAAACGGAAGTGCTATTTGCAGGAATCAATATGGCGCTGTCGCAAGGAAAGCGTGTTTGCATTGCTGCTCCGCGCACCGATGTTGTATTGGAGCTAGCTCCGCGTTTGGCGAGTGTATTTCCGTCGGTCGATATGGCGGCATTATATGGCGGCAGCCAAGACCGTGGCAAACTTGCTTCATTGACGGTGACGACGACGCATCAATTGCTTCGCTATTATCACGCTTTTGATGTGATGATTGTCGATGAAGTTGATGCGTTTCCGTATAGCTTTGATCCGATGCTTTCATACGCCGTTGAACGCGCCCGAAAACCGACATCTTCCCTCATTTATTTGACCGCAACCCCAAATGAACAATGGCAACGTGAAGTAAAAAGCGGAAAACGAAAAGCGGTGACGATTCCTGCGCGCTATCATCGTCGTCCACTTCCTGTTCCGACATTTGAATGGTGCGGAAATTGGAAAAAAAAGTGGCGTAATCAACGTTTGCCATACTGTGTCGTGCAATGGGTAAACGAGCATCTCGAAAGAAACAAACAAGCCTTTTTATTTGTCCCTCACATCGACTTTTCACAACAAGTTGTCCCATATTTCCAACAATTTCATCCGCGCATTGAAGGCGTGCACGCCGAAGATCCGAAACGAAAAGAAAAAGTGCTTGCGTTTCGACGTGGGCAAATTCCACTTCTTGTGACAACAACTATTTTAGAGCGTGGAGTCACTGTCCCGAACATTGATGTCGCTGTATTAGGTGCAGAACAACCGATTTTTACAGAAAGTGCGCTTGTGCAAATTGCAGGACGCGTCGGGCGAAGTGCTCAGTATCCGATAGGTGATGTGCGCTTTTTTCATTTTGGAAAAACGAAAGCGATGATCGCCGCCAAGCGTCATATTGTACGCATGAACGATGAAGCACGAAAGCGAGGGTTGCTTGACGAATGAAATGTTTGATTTGTCATGATGAATGGGTGCCAGCGATGTCGTTTGCGCTGCTTTTAACGCTTTGCCAAGCGGATGTTTGTTGTCCGCGTTGTCGAGCCCGTTTTATTCGTCTTGAGGGAAATCGCTGTGAACGATGTAGCCGTTTAAGCGATCAAGCGATATGTGAAGATTGTATCGGGTGGGAAAAACGAAAAACGGTGTTGAAACAAAACGTCTCGGTGTATATGTATAACGATTGGATGAAAGAAATGATGAATCGTTTTAAATTTCGTGGCGATTATGCGCTTATTGAAGCGTTTCGTCACGATGTTCGCGCCGTTTTTTCTAAACATTTTTCTTCCGATGTATGCCTCGTGCCCATTCCTCTTAGCCCTTCTCGACTAGCTGAACGCGGATTTAATCAAGCGGAGGCGATCGCTTCCCTTTTGCCATTGCCGATGATTTTTGCTTTGCGACGTATCGATGATGAAAAACAATCGAAAAAAACGAGACGTGAACGTTTCACTGGACGGAAGTTTTGTCTCACCGGAGAAAATGTGGCAGAAAAGCGCATTGTGATTGTGGATGATATTTACACGACAGGCGCAACGGTGCACGAAGCAGCAAAACTTCTGTATGACGCAGGTGCGCGCGATATTTGTTCGTTTACTCTTATCCGTTCATAGTTGGGAACAAAATCCCATTGAAAAGTGCGCAACGATGGTCGATATAAAAAGTAGGAATATTGGAGAACGGAGATGGGTCGTTATGGAAATTCGCGGATACGGACATTATCGCTCGGCATCCTCATCGTCAACGACTGTGACGTTAAAAGCCGGAGATGTGTATGAAGCGGTCGTGAAAGAGCAAGTAAGTGAAAAAGAAGCGATCGTGCAATTGCGAGGGGTGGATATTCGGTTTCGTTTTGAAGGAGACGTGCCGCCTTCTGGGAGAGTGAAAGTGCAAGTGACAGGTGGGAATGGAGAAGTGGTCGAAGGGAAGGTTGTGACACCTCCTTCCACATCATCATTTGAAACGTTTGAAACGCCTGAACTTCGCCAAGCGGCAACGATCGTTGCTCAAAAGCAACTGCCGCTCACTCGCGAAACGGTAGAGGCATTGCGCACATTTTTAGCAGAAGGGAAAGGAACGGTTGAACAAAAGTTAGAAACGATTCAAATTGCCGCAAGTAAAAAGCTTGATATGACAGTAAAGCAGTTACAAGCGGTTCATGAGGCGCTCCACGGCAAGCCGTTAAGTGCATCGCTACATGATATCGTGCGCGCCATTGACGCACATTTTTCATTTACTCCAATCGCCAAACAACCGTCGCAAACGATTAGCGAATTACGTACACAGTTACAACAAGAAAAAAATATAGACCGCGTCATCGAATGGACGAAACAGTTTGCCGAAGAAAACGGGCATGAGGAGATTGCGAAAGCTGTTCGTGAAGCGACTGTAATGAAAGAGAGAGGTCATGAATCGTTTGCCCGCAGCCGCATTATGCAAGCGGTCGCTATGGCAGAAGTGAACGAAAAGAAAACGAATGACGTACAAACAGAACGGGCAACGACGCAAGAGAAACAGTTGCAAATCATTCGTCAACAAATTGAACGCGAGCCGATTGTCGCCAAAGCGATCGCTATAGCAAAAGGAAGCGACGTCGTTCGTCAAACGCTCGGGCCAGCATTACAAGAGGCAGAACAGTTGTATCGCTCAGGTCAACCACTTCGTGCTAAACAAAGATTGCTTGAAGCGTTTGCTTCTGTAGAGAAAAACGAAGATGTTCCGGTACAATCGGCCTCACCTTCACAAAAGCAAGTCATCGATGAAGCGAAACGCATCGTTCGCAACGCTCGCCATGTCGAAGATGCGGTTCGTCAGCTGAAAGAAACGGTTTTACCACGCATCGAATCGAAGGAACTATATGAAGCCGTTGAACGTGTACAACAATTAGGAGAAAAAGCAAAAAACGACCTTATTCAAGCATTGCGTACGGTAGGAGACCAACCGAGTAAGTCAACATTGCCGTTAGAAAGAAAAGAAGCACAGCTAAAACAAGTGGTTGATTTACGAAAACAAGCAGAAAGCGATCCGAATGTGAAAGCCGTGGAGGCGCAAGTGAGAGAAATCGTTCGAGCATTGCCAGTGGAACAGGGAGAGAAGCTCGCTCGCGCTTTTGACCAAGCGAAACAGCTGGAGACGGTTGGACGAAGTGTCGAAGCTCGTCAGCAGTTGGTGCAAGCATTACGTACGGTGGAAGAAGAAGCGATTGCGGACGTCGTGCGGACAGCGAAAGAAGTGGTTCGAGCGAATGCGCCAACGTCCACACCGTTGGAAGCCAAAGAAACACAGCTGAAACAAGTGGTCGAGGTGCGGAAGCAAGCAGAAAGTGCCCCAAATGTGAGAGTGGTGGAAGCCCAAGTACGCGAAGTTGTTCGTACGTTGCCAACAGAACAAGCAGAGAAAGTCGCTCGCGCGCTTGAACAGGCGAAACAGTTGGAGACGGTTGGACGAAGTGTGGAAGCTCGTCAGCAGTTCGTGCAGGCGTTACGTACGGTGGAAGAAGAAGCGGTTGCGGATGTCGTGCGGACAGCGAAAGAAGTGGTTCGAGCGAATGCGCCGACAACGGCAGTAGAAGCGAAAGAATCGCAGTTAAAGCAGGTCACTGACGTGCGTAAGCAAGCAGAAAGTGCGCCGACGATGAAAGCAGTGGAGCCCCAAGTGAGAGAACTCACTCGTACGTTACCAGCGGATGAAGGAGAGAAAGTCGCTCGTGCGCTCGAGCAGGCGAAACAGCTGGAGACGGTTGGACGAAGTGTGGAAGCCCGTCAGCAGTTCGTGCAAGCGTTACGTACGGTGGAAGAAGAAGCGGTTGCGGATGTCGTGCGGACAGCAAAAGAAGTGGTTCGAGCGAATGCGCCTTCAACGGTAGTAGAAGCGAAAGAATCGCAGTTAAAGCAAGTTACTGAAGTGCGGAAACAAGCGGAAAGCGCGCCGACGATGAAAGCAGTGGAGCCGCAAGTGAGAGAAGTCGTTCGAGCGTTACCAGCGAACGAAGCAGAGAAAGTCGCTCGTGCGCTCGAGCAGGCGAAACAGCTGGAGACGGTTGGACGAAGTGTGGAAGCCCGACAACAGTTGGTGCAGGGGTTACGTACGGTGGAAGAAGAAGCGGTTGCGGACGTCGTGCGTACAGCAAAAGAAGTGGTTCGAGCGAATGCGCCGGCAACGGCAGTAGAAGCGAAAGAATCGCAGTTAAAGCAGGTCACTGACGTGCGTAAGCAAGCGGAAAGTGCCCCAAATGTGAGAGCAATCGAGCCGCAAGTGAGAGAAGTCGTTCGAGCGTTACCAGCGAACGAAGCAGAGAAAGTCGCTCGTGCGCTCGAACAGGCGAAACAGCTGGAGACGGCTGGACGAAGTGTGGAAGCCCGTCAGCAGTTCGTGCAGGCGTTACGTACGGTGGAAGAAGAAGCGGTTGCGGATGTCGTGCGGACAGCGAAAGAAGTGATCCGAACGAATGCGCCAACCACGGCGTTGGAGGCAAAAGAAACACAGTTAAAGCAGGTCGCTGAAGTACGGAAACAAGCAGAAAGTGCCCCAAATGTGAGAGCAATCGAGCCGCAAGTGAGAGAAGTCGCTCGTACGTTACCAGCGAACGAAGCAGAGAAAGTCATTCAAGCATTAAATCAAGCAAAATTATTTGAAGCAGTTGGTCGTGGTGCAGAGGCACAGCAAAAGCTCGTGCAAACGTTACGTGCCATCGAACAACAGCTCGTGCCTGAATATGTCCATCGTGCAAATATGATTGCCGATCGCCTTGAACAACAAACAATGACGTTGGCAGAAGCGGTTCGTGAGCTTCAAGGTGATGCGACACTTGCTAAACAACCAAATATGGCGCAAACGCTTCAGCAAGTTACACAAATGCTCGACAAACAACGCCAACAGCTATTCACAGCCCTTGTAATAACAGAAAGTGGAAAACGTGTAACGAATGATGTACGTGTTGCTATCGCTCAAGCGATGAAAACGATACAAAAGGAGCCAAATGTGAAAGAAGCGCTAAACGTGGCGCGTGCGCAACTCGCTCAACATATGGAACCGTCACTTCATGAAGCGTTTGCTCGTGCTGATGAGCTTGCAGAAAACGGGCGAGAAATGGCCGCAAGACAAACGGTCGTTCAAGCGCTTCAACAAGTTGAACAGACGTTGTTGCCAAACAATACCTCAACAGCTGATGATGCGGCGTACGAATCGTTAGCTGCGCTCGGCTTGCAATCAAAAGATATTATCGTGCAAACCGTCACGAAACGGATGGCAGAAGCGACGAAACAGTTCCAACAAACGAAGCGTGATATGATGCGCAATTTAGAGGCGATTGATCATCTCATTACTCAATACAAGCAAGCGGCGCGACCGCAAGCAAAACAATTGCTAGAAACGACGATTAAACAGCTCGACCAAACGATTTTAAAAAGCGATGCGATGTTGTTTGCCGATATGACGATGGAGAAAAAATTACTGCAAGCAAGTTCGCAATTAGCAGAAGCGAAAAAGCTGTTAGAGAAAGGGCAAATGACAGAAGCGCAAAAAATCGTAAAACAAGTAAAAAGTACGCTTGAACAAATGCAATTTAAGCCGTCCGATGTGAAAGTGAAGCATTTTGTCGACGCTCAGTCTCTTAAACAACAAGCGCCAGAACAAGCATTACTCGCGCAATGGAACGATGTTGTCCAACCGGAGCCGTCCGCGCGTCATATGCTGCAAACGATTCGTCGCCTCGGCTTGATGCATGAAACCGATATGGCGAATGCACTCGTGTTTAACGGTGAAAGCGAACAAACGGAAGATACGATGAAAGGACTCTTAATGAAATTAGCACAGACAGGTGGAGAAGCAGCGAAACAAGCAGAACAAGCGTTGACGAATATGACCGGGCAACAGCTGCTGAATAAAAACGATCAAGGAAGTGCGATGCAAACGCTCTTTTTTACGATCCCGTTGTTGCTACAAAAGGAAGTAAAAGATGTGAAAGTATATGTCAATGCCCGAAACGACGGAAAACGAGTCGATTGGGAAAACTGCAGCTTATACTTTTTACTTGAAACGAAAAAGCTCGGCGATGTCGGCGTGCTGTTAAGTGCGAACGAACGAACAATTTCTGTGACGTTTCGTAACGATCGCGAAGATTTTGCAGAGCGCATGCGTCCGCTCATCGAAACGGCGACAAAAAGGTTGGAAGACATCGGCTACCGCGTCGGTCACGTACAATTTACGACGTTTGAGAAAAAAGAAGAAAAAACGAATGAGCCGAAACGGGCAACATGGACGGAGAAAGGATATGATTTTACAATATGATGTACTTTAACCAAAAACGAAAACGGGAAATAAACGGTCCGTCGGCGGCGGTCATTCGCTATGAAGAAGGAGATAAAGCGCCGACCGTCGTCGCCCACGGGCGCGGCTATGTGGCAGAAAAAATTATCGAACTCGCCAAACAAAATGGAGTGCCCGTCGAACAAGATGCCGCGCTCGTACAACATTTACTTGATCTTGACCTTGGCGATACGATTCCCCCACAACTGTACGCAGTCATCGCAGAAATTTTAATTTTAATTGAAAAAATGGAACGAAACTATTAAACATTGAAAAATCGTGACGATAAATAAAGTAGGTGAACGATAAAAGGAGAGTGAGCGCGTGGAATTTTTAACAGAAGAAGCGGTGTATAAAAAAACGCCGCAACAATTAACAGCGCTACTTTATGAAGGGTTAATTGAAAGTGTAGAAGAAGCGATCGCAAGCACAAAAAAAGGCGACTACTCTTATGCCAACAAACTATTGCAAAAAGCAAACGATATTTTACAACGACTAGGTGTTGGGTTAAATTATGACGCAGGCATTATCGCTCATCAATTAGATGCGCTATACAACTATATGGCCGAGCGTCTTATTGATGCCAATATGAAAAAAGACGTAGCCATGATGCAAGAAGTGTTAACGATCGCCAAAGACATTGCGACAGCATGGAACGAGGCACTAAAAAAACAACCGACAACAAACGTTGTGGCAAAAAAAGCGGCGACATATGAACAATTTATTATGACAGAGTAAAGGAGAGAAAAAAATGAGAATCAACCATAACATTCAAGCATTAAACGCTTATCGTAACTTAGCGGTCAACCAATCGAATACAGCGAAAAACTTAGAAAAACTTTCCTCTGGTTTACGCATTAACCGCGCAGCAGACGATGCAGCAGGTTTAGCCATTTCCGAAAAAATGCGCTCGCAAATTCGCGGATTAGAAGTTGCAGAACGCAACGCATTAGATGCCATTTCGCTTATTCAAACAGCGGAGGGGGCGCTCAACTCGATTCACAGCATTCTTCAACGTATGCGTGAATTAGCAGTGCAAGCGGCAAATGGTACAAATACAGATGATGATCGTGGACATATTCAAAATGAAGTTGAGCAATTAATTGAAGAGATTGATCGCATTGCGAATAAAACAACATTTAATGGCACGCCATTGCTGGATAATAGTTTTATTAATGTTAAATTCCAGATTGGTGCAAATGAAGGAGAGGAAGTAGAAATAAGTATAGCAGGTATGACATCATCACTGTTAGGTGTTAGCGGTTTAGATGTTTCTACTGCAGCTGGAGCATCGAGTTCTATTACAACGATTGATGATGCGATTAATATAGTTTCCACAGAACGTGGCAACCTTGGCGCTTACCAAAACCGTTTTGAGCATGCAATCAACAACTTAAAAACAGCGCATGAAAATTTAACGTCTGCGGAGTCACGCATTCGCGATACAGATATGGCGATGGAGATGACGAACTTTACGAAAAACAACATTTTAAACCAAGCAGCACAGGCGATGCTCGCGCAATCAAATCAGCTCCCACAAGGAATTTTGCAATTGTTAAAAAGCTAATGGGTAAAAAGGGTAGGTCGATGCGACCTCGCCCTTTTTTTGTACGTGTGGCATAATAAAAAGAAAAAAGGTGTGAACGATGATGGAAGTGCAAAAAGTATCGCGGGCGTCGTTGAATCGTGTCGAAAAAAAAGACGATGCGCCGATGGAATCGGTGTCGTTTACGGAAGTGATGCATAAGAAAAAAAGCGACGTGTTATTTGAACGTTTTCAAACGATGGCGCAAGAAATTGAAGCGCAAGGGAAAAGGTTAGCTGAGTCGCAAACGGTAGAAGATTTAAAAAAATATAAAAAGCTTGTGAAGCAATTTTTAGACGATGCAGTGAAAAATAGTTTGCAGCTCGAGGAACAGCGCGGATTTAGTCGCGGGGGACGGACGAAAATTTATAAGCTTGTGAAAGAAGTCGATCAAAAGTTAGTCGAGCTGACAAATGCGGTGTTGGAAAAAGAAAAAAAGGGACTTGATTTGCTTGGACTCGTCGGTGAAATTCAAGGATTGATTATTAATATTTACACATAAGGGAGGGGAAAGCATGTTAGATAACTGTCCAAAATGTGGAAGTTTGTTTGTGAAGACGCAATTTCGAGATGTGTGCGAGGCATGTTATAAAGAAGAAGAAAAATTGTTTGAAAAAGTGTACGCATTTATTCGAAAACGGGAAAATCGAACAGCAACGATGCCACAAGTAGTGGATGCCACAGGAGTAGAAGAAGCGTTAATTGTTAAATGGATTAAAAAAGGACGCCTGCAGCTCGTTCATTTTCCGAACCTCGGTTATCCGTGCGAAAAGTGTGGAGCAACGATACGTGAAGGGCGACTATGTTCAAAGTGCATTGGTGGTATCCAGAAAGAAATGACGAAAATTCAACGAGAAGAGGAACGACAAAAACAAGCGAAGCGTCAAACGACATATTTTACAGAGAGAGACGACTAAACATTTTTTTCTTTTAGCCGATAATAATCATAAGGAAAGAAGAACGGGAAAAGCGAGGTGGGATGATGAAAATTAATCGTATTCAGCCGATGAGCGTCAATCCGTATGAACGGACGTCGCGCGTTGAAAAACCAACAAAAGCGACGAAAAAAACAGATCAAGTCGAAATTTCAAGCGCGGCGAAAGAATTGCAAGAAGCGGCGAAATTTTCTTCGGAACGGTTAGAAAAAATGGAGCGGTTAAAAGCAGAAGTGCAAGCAGGGACGTATGCGATCGATGCGCGTGCCATTGCGGAAAGCGTGTTGCGCTATTATAAACGATGACGGAGCGAATGAACATGATCGATCTTATGGAAAAGCTGCTGACATTTCACCGTGGACTGTTGCAGCTGGCACAACAAAAAACAGAAGCGATTAAAAAAGGCGACATTCATGCGTTGCAACAAATGATGGCGAAAGAACAAAAATATGTCATGGCCATTCGCCAGCTCGAGAGCGAACGAATGAGCCTTCTTTCACATTTACCTGAAGAAGAGCGAACGGTTCGTTGTTACGCAGAACAGTTGGAAGAAACGGAACGTACAAAGCTTCTCCACTTAGCAAGCGATTTAAGCGAAACAATCGCACGGTTGAAAGAGCAAAACGAGCTCAATATGCAACTATTGCAACAGTCGCTTCAGTTCATTCATTTTACCCTTGATCTCATGATACCGAACGAACAAGATGTGACGTATGACCCGAAGCGAACGGATGAATTGCCGCCACGGTCGTCGTTTGAAGCAAAAACGTAAGGGGGTTTTTTTGTGCTTTCAACATTTCATGGATTAGAAACGGTACGGCGCGGGATGACCGCCCAACAACAAGCGCTATACGTTACGGGGCATAATATCGCAAACGCCAACACGCCAGGTTACTCGCGCCAACGGGTAAACTTTGAACAAACGCCGCCATATCCGTTTGCGTCGAAAAACCGTCCTGTCGTGCCAGGGCAAATGGGAACAGGTGTGGAAGGCGGCACCGTGCAACGAATGCGCGAAGAATTTTTAGACGTCCAATATCGTGGCGAAAATATGAAATACGGCTATTGGAATACGCGCGCAGAAGCGTTGTATAAAATGGAAGAAATTATGAACGAGCCGTCAGACGAAGGGCTTGCGAAGACGCTTGACCGTTTTTGGCAGTCGCTTCAAGATTTAGCCGTCAATCCGTCAAACTCAGGTGCGCGCTCCGTCGTCCGTCAGCGCGGCATGGCGGTCGCTGAAACGTTTCATTACTTATCAAGCTCGTTAAAGTCGATTCGTGATGATATAAAAAATGAGCTTGACGTAACAGTGAAAGCTGTAAATTCATTGGCGCGTCAGTTAAATGACTTAAACAAACAAATTAGCGAAGTCGAAGTGCATGGTTATTTGCCGAACGATTTATATGATGAACGAAATCGGCTGTTAGATGAGTTGTCGCAATATGTGAACGTTAAAGTAACTCCTGTGCCAAGTGGCGGAAGTGCATTAAAAATTGCGGAAGGACGTTTTACGGTAGAGTTAGTGGATCGAACTGGTAGCACAGTCATCGGCACGCTTGTTGATGGACGACTTGGGAAAGTCAATGAATTTCAAGTGACATATCAAGATAACGTAGCTAAGACGGGGCCAATTGTTAGCTTTTCTCTTGGCGATGCATCATTTTCAACATTTGAGCGCTTAAAAGAAAACGGAAAAGTAGGAGCTCTTCTTTATTCTTATGGTTACAGCGAAGACGGAGGTACAACGACGAGAGGGTTATATCCCGAAATGCTAGGAGATTTAAATGCCATGGCAAAAGCATTTGCTGATCAGTTTAATACGGTGCATTCTAATGGATGGAGTGTGGCGGAAATAAAAAATAATGCGACTTCTCCATCCACTAAGCCATTTTTCACCTATGACCCAGCTGATCCAGCTGGAACGTTAGATATCGCACAAATCATTAAAGATTCACTTGACAATATTGCCGCATCAGCATCAGGACAAATTGGTGACGGAAGCAATGCGCAAGCGTTAGCCGAAGTAAAAAACGGAATGATGAATATCGCAGGAAACACAACAACGATCCAAAACTTTTATGAAAGTTTAATCGGGCAAATGGCGGTGAATGCGCAAGAGGCGAAACGGTTATCGCAAAATAGCGAAGTGCTTCGCCAATCGGTTGATGAACGACGCATGGCAGTTAGCTCCGTATCGCTTGATGAAGAAATGATGAATATGATGAAATTTCAACATGCATATAACGCCTCCGCGCGCATGATTACAATGATCGATCAAATGCTAGATAAAATTATTAACAATATGGGGATTGTCGGAAGGTAGGTGAACAGTAAATGCGTGTAACACAAATGATGCTTGCGAATAATACGCTTCGTAACGTAAGTAAAAGTTACGATAAACTCGGTACGTATCAACAACAATTGGCGACAGGGAAAAAAATTCATCGCCCATCCGAAGATCCGGTCGTGGCGATGAAAGGGATGCATTATCGTACGAGCTTAACAGAAATCGAGCAGTTTCAACGCAACCTTTCTGAAGCGTACACGTGGATGGAAAATTCGGAATCAGCGTTAGGTCATACAACAAGTGTATTGCAACGCGCTCGTGAGCTTGTCGTACAAGCGAAAAACGGCACGCTCGGTCCAGAAGACCGTCAAGCGATCGCGCGGGAAATTGAGCAGTTGAAAAAAGACTTAGTACAAGTCGCCAACACGAAAGTAGCAGGGAAATATATTTTTAACGGCACAAAAATTGAACAAGCGCCTGTGACAGACGGCACCCCACCGACGGTTAACAACAACAACGATGATTTTATGGTCGAAGTCGCCAAGGGAGTAAAACTAAAAATTAACGTCACGCCTAATAATGTATTTAACCAAGGATTGTTTAATACGTTGCAGCAAATTGAAAACGAATTAGCCAATCCAACAGGGAATTTAGACAATTTGCTTTCTCAATTAGACGGACATATAAACGACGTCCTTGCCGAACGGGCAGAATTAGGGGCGCGCGTCAACCGTCTAGAACTTGTTGAACAACGTCTTTCTGAACAACAACTGATCGCGAAACGAATGATTTCAGATAACGAAGATGCGGACATTGAAAAAATTATTACCGAATTAAAGTCGCAAGAAAGCGTTCATCGCGCTGCGCTTTCTGTCGGTGCGCGCATCATTCAGCCGACGCTCGTTGATTTTTTACGTTAAGGGGATGAGTTGAAATGAAAATCCCGCAGCTAACGATGCAAGCGACATTTCCGCAATTATCGATCACGATTGAGCGCGGATATATGCATATGCGCCAACAACAAGCCGAGCTGTCGATTGAACAACCGAAACCGCAGCTGGAAATGAAAACGACGCCTCCGCGCTTAACGATCGATCAAACGGAAGCGCGTGCCGATGTCGATTTAAAACATATTTTTCGCCGCATTGAAGAAGCAGCGCAAGACGGTTATGCGAGCTGGTTATCATATTTAGAAACGACAGCGATGCAAGGCGATGAATTAATGCGCATTGAACAAGGTGGCGACGTGCTTGCGATGCAAGCGCAAGCGAACAGCGAGCGCCCACCTTTCGACTATAACGTTGGGCTAATTCCACGCCCATTTAGCGTAAAAATCGGCTTCGAACAAGGGCGCATCGAGATGAATTGGCAAACGTCAGGAGCGCGCATTCATATCGAACCGCGCCCTGTACAAATCGACTATAAACCGAACGTCGTGCATATCGATTTAGCACGTCATAACAACTTGCGCATCGATGTGAGCGTATAAATGAGGGATGAAGATGAACATCGAAACGAAATATCACGGAACGATCGAGCTGTCTGACATGGCGATCGTTTCATTTGAAAACGGGCTACCGGGTTTTGAACATGAAAAGCAGTTTGCATTGCTGCCGATTCATGACTCACCATTTACAATTTTACAATCGGTACAAAATAAAGACGTAGCGTTTGTCATGATCGAGCCGTTTTCTTATTTTCCAACGTACGAAGTTGAACTCGATGATGCGACGTGCGAACAACTAAACATTCAAGCAGAAAACGATGTCGCGCTATACGTCATTTTAACGGTCGCCGAACCGTTTACAAACACGACGGCAAACTTACAAGCACCTATCGTCATTAACGTCCACGAACGAATCGGCAAGCAAGTCATTTTAACAAATACACCGTATAAAACGAAACATCGCTTGTTTCCAGAAACGGTTGAAGCGAAATAAGGGGGCGAGAACATGCTTGTGTTAACGCGCAAATTAAAAGAAGCGATCCAAATTGGCGATGACATTGAAGTCGTCGTTCTCGCCATCGACGGCGATCAAGTGAAACTTGGCATTCGTGCACCGAAACATATTGACGTGCATCGAAAAGAAATATATCTCGCCATCCAACAAGAAAACAACGCAGCATCACTCGCCTCCATGACTTCGCTTCAACAGCTATCTCATCGATTAAAGAAAGGAGGGGAAGAAAATGAGCGTTAGCATCGGCGGTGTTCAAGTCCCTGGCGTCATCGCTCGCATCGTTCAAGACAACAAAGCGATCGCCGAACAAGCATTAAACGAAATCATTAATAAACATAAGGACGATCCTGCTCGCATCGTCAAAGAAATACAACAACCATCGCCGTTTTCACAATTTCTTGACATTAAAGTATAAAATTTTTTTCGCAACCTATTAAACTTTGAAAAAAACAACCGATAATAAACGTGAGGGCAAGAAAGAAGGGCGGCCGACTTCATTCTTGCTAGCTAAACCACATGGACGTGGGAAAACAAATTCAAGGAGGAATATGAAATGAGAATTAACCACAACATCGCGGCGTTAAATACGCATCGTCAATTAACAATCGGGCAAAGCGCTACAGCAAAAAACATGGAGAAATTGTCTTCTGGTCTTCGTATTAACCGTGCAGGCGACGACGCAGCAGGTCTTGCGATTTCTGAAAAAATGCGTAGCCAAATTCGCGGCTTAGAGCAAGCATCTCGAAACGCACAAGACGGTATCTCGTTAATTCAAACAGCTGAAGGCGGTTTACAAGAAGTACATGCTATTTTACAGCGTATGCGCGAGTTAGCTGTTCAATCTTCAAACGACACGAACGTTTCACAAGATCGGGAAGCTCTTCAAGATGAGTTTGAACAACTTGGAAAAGAGCTAGAAAGAATTAAAGATAAGACGACATTCAACACACAAGAATTGTTCCAAGGTGCTTCGGGAAGCAATGTAAACTCTAGTGGTAAGCTTGTGCTACAGGTGGGAGCCAATAAAGATGATACCATCGAACTAGATTTGACAACTAAGGGAATTGACTTGAGTGATATCGTTAGTGATGCTCAAGGTGAAGATATTAGTACTCAAAGTGGAGCGGCCGGCGCTATTAGCAAGTTAGATGATTTGATTAAGACTGTTTCTGAAGGTCGTTCGTACTTAGGAGCAATGCAAAACCGCCTAGAGCATACGATTGCGAATCTTGACAATGCAGCAGAAAACTTAACAGCTGCGGAATCACGTATTCGCGACGTAGATATGGCGAAAGAAATGATGGAGTTTACGAAAAACAACATTCTTTCTCAAGCAGCACAAGCAATGTTGGCTCAATCCAATCAAATGCCACAAGGCGTATTGCAACTCCTTCGGTAATTTGATTGGAAGGGCGTCTTAGCTGGAAACGGCTAAGAGGATGACTGGGTGAATTGCTGGGAAGCCCTAAAGCTTTCCTTGCCACAACGAAGCTGGAAACGGCAGGCGTGACGGCGTGAAAAAAGGAAAGATGGAACAATGGGCAATCAGCAGCCAAGCTCCTGTGAGGAAACTCTGGAGAAGGTTCAACGACTAGGACATACCACCTAAGGCGAGGGCTATGGTGATGAAGTCTGTAGGGAAATTCCCGAAGTGCCCAGCCCTTCGCTAGCCAAATGGCTAGAAAGGTGAAGAGATAGTCTACACAACGATCGAAAGACGTTGCGGCATGGCAAGCCAACCAACAACCACAAGGAGTATTACAATTGCTCCGTTAATAAAGCAAAAAGAGACCTTAGGTTTGCTAAGGTCTCTTTTTCTATTTGATAGACGTAGTCGAAAATCGCCATCACTTACCGTAATAATCGTAATTTATTTTTTTACACGTTCCCCTTTGTTCAGAAGAGCAATAAATACTTTATGTTTTTGCTTTTTTGCCGATATTATGAGTAGAAGTCAATTTCTTAATACGTCTGTTAGGAGTGTTTCATGTGAACAAAAAGCGAACGGCAAAAATGTTAGTTCCGCAGTATATGCATTCGTTTCGATGTATTGGTGGGGAATGTGAGGATACGTGTTGCGTAGGTTGGAATGTATGGATTGATCGAGACACATATAAAAAATATAAAAAGACAACTCATCGTTTGTTTGCTGAAAATGAACAAGTGATCAAAAGAAATAAAAATAACACATCAAAATTTGATTATGCAAACATTCGAATGAACGAGAGTGGTGCATGCCCATTTCTCTCAGAAGAGAAGCTTTGTCGTATACATGAAGAGTTGGGAGAGGACTTTTTATGCTCCACATGTGCCATTTATCCACGCACATTTAATTTAGTTAACGATGTAGTGGAGAAAAGTGGTACATTATCTTGTCCGGAAATTGCACGATTGGTGTTGCTAAATCCAAATGGAATTGAGTTCGATGAAATAGAAGGAGAAGTAGAAAAAAAAGCTGCTTATCACTCTGCACTTCATTTAAATAATGAAAAAGGGGTAAGAAAATATTTTTGGCCGATTCGTGTCCTATGTATTCAAATTTTACAAGATAGAAGACTTTCTTTGGAGGAACGTCTCATCGTATTAGGAATGTTTTTGAAAAAAATTAGTGAAAACAAGGATCATATTGACGTTATGTTTGAACAAATTTGTCAATATACTTATCAAATGTTGGATGACTTATTCGTCAAACAGCATATAGCTACCCTTCCTAAAAAGCTAGGTATTCAACTTTCTATTTGTCAACAGCTTATCGAAATTAGAAAAAAGATGGGGCTTCAAAACAATAAATATGTACAATATTTAGAACAAATGATTCAAGGATTTGGTGGCAGTGATAACATTGAGCGAATGGCAGAGTGTTATGAAGAGGGGATTACGAAGTATTATGAGCCATTTATGAAAGAAAAAGGCTATATGTTAGAAAACTATTTGGTCAATTACGTGTTTAAAAATTTATTTCCAATTGACAAAGAAGATGTATTTGATAGTTATGTCATGATTGTTGTTCATTATACGTTAATTAGGTTACATTTGATTGGAATTGCTCGTTTCCATCGAGGGCTCAATGAGCAATTGGTGGTGATGTTGATTCAATCCTTTTCTAAAACAATTGAACACAATAAGCAATATTTAAAGACAGTATTAGATATACTGCGTGCAAATGATATAAATAGTATGAGCTTCATGACTGTACTTATAAATAGTTGATCTCATATTTTTCGGAAACGAAAACAGTTCAATGAGGTGAAATATTGAAAACATTAGCTCTAGTGATGATTGTAAAAAATGAAGAAAAACATTTAGCCCGCTGCTTACAAAGCGTTCAACATATCGTTGATGATGTTATTATTGTTGATACAGGCTCTACTGATGGGACAAAAGATATCGCTTGTTCATTTGGTGCAAACGTGTTTCATTTTGAATGGGTAAATGATTTTTCAGCAGCACGCAACTATGCGCTTATGCAATCGACGTGTGATTGGAATCTCGTGTTAGATGCAGATGAGTATATTGTAAATGACTGTAAACATATCATTCGACATTTTATTGAAACGAATGAGAGAACGATTGGGCGAATTAAGCGAATAGATGAATTTGTGCAAAATGGGGAGAAAAGATATGCACAGAGTTACTTATCGCGCCTTCTCCCTAAAGGTGTCACATATGTTGGGAAAATTCACGAACAAGTCGATTCACCTTTTCCGCGCAAAAATGTTGATGTGGAAGTGTATCATGATGGATATGTTTACACAAATAAAACGGAACGCAATTTACAGCTACTGTTGGAAGAACTAAGTCAACATCCGACAGATGATTATGTTTTATACCAAGTTGGTAAACAATATAAGTTATTGATGCAATTCAACGTTGCGGAAAAATATTTTGAGGAAAGTTATCGCCTTGTACCGCTTGGGGCATGGTATCGTCATAGTTTAGTCATTGATTATTTATATACATTGATCGCGAATCGTTCGTTCGAAAAAGGATTACAGGTCATTGCACAGGAACAAAAAAGGCTACATGATTCCCCTGATTTTCATTTCGTATGCGGGTTATTTTATATGGATGCGATGTTTTACAATATGGAGCGATACGCGTATGTATTTTCGTCCATCGAGCGATCTTTCATTCGCTGTTTAGAAATTGGTGAGACGGATAAATACGATCGTGTCCGCGGAACAGGTAGCTTTTTAGCGGCTTATAACCTTGGCGTTTTTTACGAAGTGACAGGACAAATGGGGAAAGCGATCCATTTTTACAAACAATCAGCACACGAAGGATATGAAAAGGCGAGTGAGCGATTAAAGGTATTGAGACAGTAGTAACCATGTTGATGGATTTTTAGTGTATTTAGCCTCTCTAACGAACGAGAGGTTTTTTCTTTTCCCCCTTCAAATTTCCCTTCTTCCATCCGATATAAACAGTAGGAACGTATATGCAAAGGAGCGAACGGTGATGATTGAACGAATTTCTTCTTCTCTTTCTTCCACATATATGTATGAAAAAACGGTGAGCGAAAAAACGACAGAACGCCCAGCAGAACAACCGAAACAAGAGCAAACCACTTTACAACAACTAAACGCAAAACAAGAAGAAGATCGTATTTCAAAAGAAAAACTTGAAGAAATCGTCAAGGGAATGAACGAATTTTTACAACCGAGCCATACGTCGTTAAAGTTTAACGTGCATGAAGATTTAAAAGAGTATTACGTCCAGCTTATTGATGAACGAACGAAAGAAGTCGTGCGCGAAATTCCACCGAAAAAGCTGTTAGATATGTATGCAGCGATGATGAAATTTGTCGGTTTAATTGTTGATCGAAAAATTTAGGAGGTGACACATATGAGCATGATGCGTATAGGTGGATTGGCAAGCGGTATGGACATCGACAAAATCGTTGGCGATTTAATGAAAGTGGAGCGTGCGCCAATTGATAAATTAAAACAAAAAAAGCAATTACTTGAGTGGCAACGCGATGCATATCGCGATATGAATCGTTTACTAGACGCATTAGATAAACATATTTTCGACGGCGTGATGCGCCAAAGCACGTTTTTGCAGAAAAAAGTGACGAGTTCGAATGAAAACGTTGTGACAGCAACTGGGACTCCGTCTGCTGCGAACCAAACGGTAGAAATTAGCAATATTACACAACTTGCGACAGCGGCAAGATGGACGTCTCAAAATACGATTAATATAAGTGCGAATGACCAGTTGAGCACATTATTTTTAGGTACAGAGGTAATGCCAACTTCTTTACAGTTTAAAGTAAAAAATCCAGGTAGCAGTGTTGAAGAAACGGTTACTATCTCACTTGACCCAAGTAAGGAAACATTGAGTACGTTGATTTCAAAATTGAATCAAGATACTAAATTAGGCGTTCGTGCGTTTTATGATGATTTTACACAGAAAATGGTCATTACTAAAAATCAAACGGGCAGTGGATCTTCTATTGAAGTTACAAGTGGTGCGGAGCTTTTCACTAAATTAGGATTTAACCTAGATATACAGGTTGATGCAAGCGATCCATTAAATGTAATCACGAAAACGTTTTTACAACAAGACGCGGGAACAGGTCAAAACGCCAAATTTACAATTAACGGTCTTCAAACAGAACGCACATCGAACACATTTACAATTAACGGCATGACATATACATTGAAAAATACGCATGCAGGCACGGTGACGATTACATCTTCAACAAACACCGATGCGATTTTTAATTCGATTAAATCATTCGTTGATAAATATAATGAAACGATCGATGAAATCAATAAGAAGCTAAAAGAAACGCGTTATCGCGATTATCAGCCGCTTACAGATGAACAGCGCGAGAAGTTGACGGAAAAGCAGGCGGAAAAGTGGGAGGAAAAAGCGAAAAGCGGCATTTTGCGCGGTGATTCGATTTTGTCAAACGCCCTCTCTAGCATGCGCCAAGCACTTTATCGAAAAGTGGATGGAGTGGCGGACGGATTTTCTCAACTTGCACAAATTGGCATTACAACGACGCCAAACTATTTAGAAGGCGGAAAGTTAATTATTGACGAAGCGAAACTAAGACAAAAAATTGAAGAAAATCCAGATGCGATTTATCGTCTATTTAGCAACAACGGTGAAGGAAATGCGAAAGGGATTGTCCGCCAACTTCGCGATGAAATTAAAAAGACGATCAAAAGTATTGAAGATAAAGCAGGAAATACGTTAAAAGCTACGAATCAGTATATCATTGGAAAAAGTATTATTGACATTGATACGCGCATTAGTGCGGCCGAAGATCGGCTAAAACGAGTAGAAGATCGCTACTGGAAGCAGTTTTCCGCGATGGAAAAAGCAGTGCAACGTGCAAACTCGCAAAGTATGTATCTCATGAATGCCTTTGGCGGTGGAGCACAATAATTAGGAGGTTGAAAGATGAACCCATATCAATCATATCAAACAAATGCGGTGCAAACAGCGTCACCGGGGGAATTGACGCTTATGCTTTATAACGGTTGCCTAAAGTTTATTGCGCAAGCGAAGAAAGCGATCGAAGAGAAAGATATTGAAGCGCGCAATACAAATTTATTAAAAGCGCAAAAAATTATTCAAGAGTTGATGGTGACGCTCAATATGGAATATGAAGTAGCCAAATCGATGATGACGATGTATGACTATATGTATCGTCGTTTAGTTGAAGCAAATATTAAAAGCGACATCGCGATTTTAGAAGAAGTTGAAGGATATGTCAAAGAGTTCCGTGATACGTGGAAGCAAGTGATTCAACTAAATCGTCAACGTCAATACGCGCAAGGCGGTCACGTGTAATGAGCGTTGTTTCGGAGCTTTTGGGCATAACAAAGGCAATGGTTGAATTGCTTCGCGAGCCGATTGAAAAAGAAAAACGTGATGCGGTGATTGAACAAATCGAGGAAATGCTTGAGAAGCGGGAACAGCTTCTCAAGCAACTGCCTGCAACGTTAACGGAAGAAGAAAAGAAAATGGGGAAACAGTTGCTTGCGTTAGATCGTGAGACAAACAATCTTCTTCGGCAATTTAAACAACAAATCCAGCAAGACTTAAAGCAAATTAAACAAACAAGAGAAGCGGTCGATCGTTATGACGACTTGTACGATTCGTTAGCGAGCGACGGCATGTTTTACGATAAAAGAAGGTAGGTATCATGATGACTCAGTTAACTCCAGAACAATTGACGGTCGTTCGTCACTATGCAGCGCTATTGGACACAATTGAAGAAGGATTTCATTACGTAATTGAAAGTTTTTCCAATTATGGGCGTACGCAAGGGGATGTTGTGCTTGCGGATATTTTTACAGCGTTCGGTCAAATTGAACAGACAAATGAGCGATCGCTTGCACATTTTTTCGCTGATGATGTCGCACTATTGAATGAGCTACAACGATTTTCCGCCGTCGTAGAAGAGGCGTGGAAATTAGACGGAAAACTACACGATCCAAACGCAAAGAAGCAAATTGTTGAAAAATATGTAGCGCCAGCGTTTGAAGCGTGGAAAGTAAGCATGATGCAACATCTTCGTCCATATGTTGAACAATAAGAAGAGGAGGGCAGACAGCTCTCCTCTTTGTCATATATTAACATATTCACAAAAACGGGTGCTGTTTAAAATGCTTCTACAATGGTGACGTTTACTTCTTTTCGCAAGTCGATTTCAAATGGTGATTTTAGCGTTTCACCGTTTGGGTTTTGTAAAATACGAACGACAGGACGAAGCGGATATTCTGGGAAAATGTTTGAGACGACGCCTCGGTATCCTGTGTTGAGTACAATGTTTGTGCCAAGCGGGTAAATGGCGACGTATTTTAAAAACGTTTTAATGAGCTCGTAATCAAACAGCGTGTTGCCAGCTGCGCATAAATATTCGGCCGCTTCGTGTGGCGAATGTTGTTGGCGATGATCGCGCGGTGAAGTGAGCGCATCGAACACGTCTGCGATCGCAATAATGCGCGCGAATTCGTGAATGTATTTGCCGGCTGCTTTGTGCGGGTAACCGCTCCCGTCAAAACGTTCATGATGTTGTAAGGCACAGTAAGCGGAAGATGGTGAAATATTATTTTGCTTTTTCAATAGTTCAAATCCAAATTCCGTATGATGTGATATAATTCGGCGTTCCTCAGGGCTAAGAGGCCCTTTTTTCGCCCAAAGTGCACTCGGAATTTGCGTCATGCCGATATCAAATAAAAGCGCCCCAACACCTAAATCGAGCAATTGTTGCGAGGAATAACCTTTCGCTAATCCGATGACACCTGCGATCGTTGCGACGTTGACCGAGTGATGAAAAAAATATCCCTTTGAAATAACAAGGTCGGATAAGTTAATGAGCAAGTTTTCCCTGCTCAATAAGTAGTCTAAAATTTCTTTAAATATTTTTTGATATTCTTGCCCGAGATCTAGCGAAGATACGCGTTGAACAGCTTTTTGTTCTTCGATGAGTTCCGTCATCGTTTCGTACACTTTTTTTACGGCTTGTTGTCGTACAACCGGGCTAATCGTTGGCTTTTCCTCAATGTCAAATGTAAAAATGTCGTGAATATAAATATGACGAATGCCGTTTTCGCGCAATCCGCGAATGTATGAGTCGGTCAGTTTGACTCCTTTAGCAAGCAAAACGGCACCGTTCGGTCCGTAAATATCGACGGCGAGCACATCGCCACTTTTTGCTTCAAATATATGCACTTTGCGCATGCGATCACACCTCAGCAGAAAAATACGAACGCTTTTTCATCATCTATAAATTATAGCATAATTATCCATCATTTTGTTCATCATTTTTTCACAAAAAATGTGACGATTGAGGAGGAGTTTTGTAGGGAATTGTAGAAATAAGTAATCAACCTTTCATAAAAGGAGGAACAGCGTATGAAATACAACATTCGCGGAGAAAACATCGAGGTTACACAAGCGATTCGAGAATATGTCGAGAAAAAAATCGGGAAGTTAGAACGTTATTTTGAATCAACGGAAGGAGTTACTGTTCACGTTAACTTAAAAGTATATAACGATAAACAATCGAAAATTGAAGTAACGATCCCAATGCCACAAATTGTATTGCGTGCGGAAGAGCGCCACGACGATATGTATGCGGCAATCGATTTGGTTGTCGATAAACTCGAACGCCAAATTCGTAAACATAAAACGAAAGTGAATCGAAAAATGCGTGAAAAAGAAGTAAACGGTGTGACGCTTACAACAACTGCTCCTGTCGCAACAGAAGAGCATGAGGAAGAAGAATTTGAAGTTGTACGTACGAAGCGTTTTAGCTTAAAACCGATGGATAGTGAAGAAGCGATTTTACAAATGAATATGCTTGGCCATAACTTTTACGTCTTTATTAATGCGGAAACAAACCGCACAAACGTCGTTTACAAACGAAAAGACGGCAAATATGGCTTAATTGAAGCGAACTAATCCTACCGCCCTCTGTCGACATAAGACAGAGGGTGGTATAATGTGAAAGGGGGTGAAAAAAGGTGGAAGCAATCTTACGTGAAATTTTAGGGAAGTTGACGAGTATTGAGAGTCATTTTTTGCAATTTCAACAAGAAGTGCGCGAAAGATTTGCGCAAATTGATGAGCGCTTTGCCCAGATCGATGAGAGATTTAAGCAAATTGATGAAAGATTTGCCCAGATCGATGAGAGATTTAAGCAAATTGATGAGCGCTTTGCGCAGATCGACGAAAGATTTGCGCAAATTGATGAAAGATTTGCCCAGATTGATAAACGGTTTGCGCAGATTGACGAGCGGTTTGCTAATATGGAAAGTCGGTTAGATGCGCTTGAACAAGAAATGAAAGAAACAAATGAGCGCATCAGTCGCCTGGAGGAAGAGATGTGCGATGTCAAGAAACGTCTCGAGCATGTTGAAACACAGCTAAGCGACGTAAAAGAAACAGTGCAACGTTTAGAAATTCAACTAGCCGACGATGTGCGCACATTACTGCAAAACATTTATAAAAAGATCGACGAAAAAGGATTTGAAATTTACGCCCTCAACAAACGCTTACTCAGAGTCGAAGCCTCTATCGAGCAACTACAATCGCAAGTGTAATCCAGCGAAGAAGCTGGTTTTTTCTTTTTTCCCATCCCCTTTTCCGTATGAGTTGTCACCTTTTCTTGTAAGTGATATGATGGTAATTAGCGACTATATAAGCAAGGGGCGTTTTTGTATGCTTGGAATGTTAAAAAAAGTGTTTGATCCGAATAAACGACAAATTGCGCGATTAGAAAAAATCGCGAATGAAATTGATGCGCTCGGTCCGCAAATGGCGCAGCTTTCTGATGACGAATTGCGTCAAAAAACAGAGCAATTTAAAGCTCGTCTTGAAAAAGGAGAAACGCTTGATGATTTGCTTGTTGAAGCGTTTGCGGTTGTTCGCGAAGCAGCAAAGCGCGTGCTTGGCATGTATCCGTATAAAGTGCAATTAATGGGAGGCATCGCGCTTCATGAAGGCAACATCGCTGAAATGAAGACTGGGGAAGGAAAAACGTTAACCGCAACGATGCCTGTCTATTTAAATGCATTAACAGGAAAAGGCGTCCATGTCGTGACGGTAAACGAGTACTTAGCTAGCCGCGACGCGAACGAAATGGGCAGATTGTATCAGTTTTTAGGCTTATCTGTCGGACTAAATTTAAGCAATATGTCGCGCGAAGAAAAACAAGCGGCTTACAACGCCGATATTACGTACGGAACGAATAACGAATTCGGTTTCGATTATTTGCGCGATAACATGGTGTTATATAAAGAACATATGGTACAACGTCCGCTTCATTATGCGATTATTGACGAAGTGGACTCGATTTTAATTGATGAAGCGCGTACACCGCTCATTATTTCAGGTACAGCGCAAAAGTCTACAAAATTGTACATTCAAGCGAATGCGTTCGTTCGCACATTAAAACGGGATGTCGATTATACGTACGATGAAAAAACGAAAAGCGTGCAGCTCACGGAAGAAGGAATGAACAAAGCAGAGCGCGCGTTTGGAATCGATAACTTATTCGATTTAAAACATGTGACGTTAAACCATCATATTAACCAAGCATTGCGTGCGCACGTTGTCATGCAGCGCGACGTCGATTATGTCGTTGAAGACGGAAAAATCGTCATCGTTGACCCGTTTACCGGTCGCCTCATGCGCGGACGCCGATATAGCGATGGGCTTCATCAAGCGATCGAAGCAAAAGAAGGGCTTGAGATTCAAAATGAATCGATGACGCTGGCGACGATTACGTTCCAAAACTATTTCCGTATGTACGAGAAGCTTGCGGGGATGACGGGAACAGCGAAAACAGAAGAAGAAGAGTTTCGCAACATTTACAATATGCAAGTTGTCGTCATCCCGACAAATAAACCAGTCATTCGTGATGATCGTCCAGACTTAATTTATCGCACGATGGAAGGAAAGTTTCGTGCAGTTGTCGAGGATATTGCGGAACGTCATGCGAAAGGACAACCTGTCCTCGTCGGTACGGTGTCGATTGAAACGTCTGAATTGTTGTCAAGCATGTTAACGAAGCGCGGCATTCGCCATAACGTATTAAATGCGAAAAACCATGCGAAAGAGGCAGAAATTATCGCCCAAGCAGGTCAAAAAGGTGCGGTAACGATTGCGACGAACATGGCAGGACGCGGAACGGATATTAAACTCGGTGAAGGTGTGCGCGAGCTTGGCGGTTTAGCGGTCATCGGTACAGAACGTCACGAAAGCCGCCGCATCGACAACCAATTGCGCGGACGTTCTGGCCGTCAAGGAGACCCAGGAGTATCGCAATTTTACTTGTCGCTCGAAGATGAGCTCATGCGTCGCTTCGGTTCAGAAAATATGATGGCCATGATGGATCGTTTAGGTATGGACGATTCACAGCCAATTCAAAGTAAAATCGTGTCGAAAGCGGTTGAATCTGCGCAAAAACGCGTAGAAGGAAACAACTTTGATGCACGGAAACAACTATTGCAGTACGACGATGTATTGCGTGAACAACGTGAAATTATTTATCGTCAACGTTTCCAAGTACTTGATTCAGAAAACTTGCGCGATATCGTTGAAAAAATGATTCAATCCGTGATTGAGCGCGTCGTTCGTATGCATACTCCAGATGAAGATATGCCGGAAGAATGGAATGTGCAAGCGATCGTTGATTATGTGCAGGCGAATCTTCTTCCTGAAGGAGACGTGACGATCAACGATTTGCGCGGCAAAGATCCAGAAGAAATGATTGAATTCATCTGGAACAAAGTGCGCACGCGTTACGATGAAAAAGAAAGCCGCATTCCAGCGGAACAAATGCGCGAGTTTGAACGCGTGATCGTTTTACGTGCGGTCGATATGAAATGGATGGAACATATCGATGCGATGGAACAGCTTCGCCAAGGCATTCATTTACGAGCATACGGTCAAATTGATCCATTGCGTGAATATCAAATGGAAGGGTATGCGATGTTTGAGGCAATGATCGCTTCTATTGAAGAAGAAGTCGCCCGCTATATCATGAAAGCGGAAATCGAAAGCAATCTTGAGCGACAAGAAGTAGCCAAAGGAGAAGCTGTTCATCCGAAAGAAGGCGAGGAAGTAAAACGCAAGCCGGTGAAAAAAGCGGTGGAAGTCGGCCGAAATGATCCGTGCCCGTGCGGAAGCGGAAAAAAATATAAACATTGTTGCGGACGATAAGTGAGGGATGTTCCCTCGCTTTCGTTATGTTGCGTCCGCCGAGACGTTTGCATACAATAATGGTTGAGGTGAAGGACATGATTGATTTAGTAGAAATTAAGCAAGAGCTTGAAAAAATGGCTAAGCGATTAGCGGATATTAGGGGGTCTCTTTGACCTCGAAACGAAAGAAGCGCGCATTGAACAACTAGAAGCACAAATGGCTGCGCCTCATTTTTGGGATGATCAAAAAGCAGCTCAAGCGGTAATTAGTGAGGCAAATGCGCTCAAAGATTTAGTCGGTGAGTTTCGCTCACTAGAAGAGCGGTTCGAAAATTTAGAAGTGACATACGAACTCGTGAAAGAAGAGCCAGATGAAGAATTGCAAAAAGAGCTCGTAGCTGAAGCGAAAAAGCTATCGAAAGATTTTAGTGAGTTTGAACTACAGCTCCTATTAAATGAGCCGTACGATAAAAATAACGCCATTTTAGAGCTTCATCCTGGCGCCGGTGGAACAGAGTCGCAAGATTGGGCGTCGATGTTGTTGCGTATGTACACGCGCTGGGCGGAGAAAAAAGGATACAAAGTGGAAACGCTCGATTATTTACCGGGTGAAGAAGCCGGAATTAAAAGTGTCACGTTGTTAATTAAAGGGCATAATGCATACGGATATTTAAAAGCGGAAAAAGGGGTTCACCGCCTCGTCCGTATTTCACCGTTCGACGCTTCCGGTCGCCGTCATACGTCGTTCGTTTCGTGCGAAGTTGTGCCTGAATTTGACGAAAACATTGAAATTGATGTGCGTCCAGATGAAATAAAAGTCGATACGTATCGTTCGAGCGGTGCCGGCGGTCAGCACGTCAATACGACAGATTCGGCTGTACGCATTACACATATTCCAACAGGCATTGTCGTCACATGCCAATCAGAGCGTTCGCAAATTAAAAACCGCGAAAAAGCGATGAATATGTTAAAGGCGAAATTGTATCAAAAGAAATTGGAGGAACAACAAGCGGAACTTGCTGAAATTCGCGGGGAACAAAAAGAAATTGGCTGGGGAAGCCAAATTCGTTCTTATGTGTTTCATCCGTATTCGCTTGTAAAAGATCATCGAACAAACACGGAAGTTGGAAACGTACAAGCGGTGATGGACGGAGAAATTGATGTCTTTATTGACGCCTATTTACGCTCAAAATTAAAACAAGGGTGAGGTGTCCGGCACGGGCACCTTTTGTTGTATATTATTGACATCTAAAAAAAGAGCGTGATAATCTGGACATAACGAAAGGAGGGAGTAACATGGCAGTAGACAAAAAAGTGCTCCATGAGATGATTGAACAGTTAAGCGAATCCGACCAAAAATCAGCCTACGAATTTTTATTGTATTTACTGCAAAGATCAAAAAAAGATCATAAATGGTGGGATGAGATGGAGGAAGTAAGTGAAGAAGAAGCGTTGTTAACAGAAGAGGAAAACCGCCAGTTACAAGGAGACGAAGGATACATGACCGGTGGTGATGCAAAACGTGAATTTGGCTTACAGGTTGATTTACCGTAAGGAAGCAGTAAAATTTCTTGCTAAGCAAGAGAAAGAAGTACAAGAACGGATCGCTATAGCATTAAAAGGATTGCTTTACAGTCCCCCTCAAGGAGACATTAAAAAAATGAGAGGACAACAAAGTTTGTACCGTTTACGTGTTGGCACATACCGCATTCTTTTCCGCATTGATCACCACGAGCAAATGATTTACATCGAGGCTATTGGAAATCGAGGAGATGTATATTAACTTCACTATATTAAATCATTATTGCGTTAATTCGATGTCATTTACTTCCTATGTCGGGCATGCTATACTCACGAGGGAAGGTGAGAAGCATGCGTAAACGAAACAACATAACAAATCCAGTCGTTGAAAAAATATTGGAATACGTATACATTCTTGTTGGCTCGGCCGTTGTGGCTGTTGCATTCAATTTATTTTTACTTCCGAATCGCGTTGCCTCAGGTGGTGTGAGCGGTATTAGTACCATTTTGCATGCGACACTCGGCTGGCAGCCTGCTTATGTACAATGGTCGCTCAACATTCCGCTATTTATTGCAGGTGTGTTGTTGCTTGGAAAACAGTTCGGTGTCAAAACGTTAGTTGGCACTGCTTTTTTGCCGTTTGTTGTTTATTTAACGCATGACATGGCACCAGCAACGCACGATCCATTACTTGGGGCACTATTTGGTGGCATCGGTGTTGGTGTCGGATTAGGTATTGTATTCCGTGGGCGTGCATCGACTGGGGGAACGGATTTAGCGGCTCAAATTATTCATAAATATACGGGCTTATCGTTAGGAACGTGCGTCATTTTAATTGATGGCTTAATTGTTTTAACAGCCGCTTTTGTATTTGATTTGGAACGTGCGTTATATGCATTAATTGCGTTATTTGTTACAAGTAAAACCATTGATTTTGTTCAAGTTGGCTTTGGTAATTCAAAAATGGCAATGATTATTACAACGAAAGAAGAACAAGTGCGAGAAGCGATTTTGCATAAAATTGACCGCGGTGTGACAAAACTACATGCATACGGCGGATATACAGAAAAAGAGCGCACGATGCTCATGTGCGTTGTGGCACAAAGTGAGTTCACAAAATTGAAACAATTAGTGAAAACCATTGATCCGTCTGCATTTGTCGTCGTTATGGATGCGGCGGAAGTGCTTGGTGAAGGATTTAAACGTGCCTAACGTAAAAACGATGCGATATAATAGAAGTGTATGAAAATGTTGGGTAGCGTCAAAAAATCTATGAAAAGTCATCACGGGCTACCTTTTGAAGGGAAATAAAGGGGATGGTGGAATCGGATTCGCCCTTGACCAACACTCGCCAAAGGAGAAAAACGGTCAGTAAGGGCAAGGGCAGAAAAGAAGGGCATAGGAAAGCAGCCCTTGCCCTATCCTGATTTTACCTTTGGCGAGGTTCGGATGGTCAAGGGTACGCTCCGCCGAATCCGTCCTTAGGATGCGGCTTGTTGGGTCAACATCTCTTGAGCCATGACAATGAGCCTTGCCCAACGTGCCGGCATATGCGGAAGGCTCTCTAACGCTGGGATGACGACCGGTACCCGTTTTTCTAACGCGCT